>NZ_JBCPGE010000034.1:0-50766 GCF_040914025.1 Ruminococcus sp. RTP21484sp1_RTP21281st1_A8_RTP21281_210402 | reverse complement strand
TATGCCAGCAGATCAGGGAATTTTCAAATGTTCCTATTGTAATGCTTACAGCGAAAGGTGAGGATATGGATAAGATCCTCGGTCTTGAGTATGGCGCGGACGACTATATCACCAAACCATTTAATATTCTTGAAGTAAAGGCAAGAATCAAGGCCATTATGCGCCGTGCTGGCAGCAATCAGGAAGAAAAAGACAAGGCGAAGACAATAGAGGCTGGTGACCTGAAAATGGATTGTGAGAGCCGCCGCGTGTTTATTGCTGGTAAGGAAATCAATCTGACTGCCAAAGAATTCGACGTGTTGGAACTTCTGGTGTTCAATCCAAATAAAGTTTACAGCCGTGAGAACCTGCTGAATATTGTATGGGGATATGAATATCCTGGTGATGTTCGTACAGTGGATGTACATATCCGTCGTTTACGTGAAAAAATTGAGGCGAATCCCAGTGAGCCGAAATATGTACACACCAAATGGGGTGTGGGATATTATTTCCAGGCATAAGCCATGCCAGAGAAAAAGAAACCCAGCTTTTTAAAAAGTCTGCGTTTTCGTATTCTGATCATTCTGGTCATTCTGGGAATCGTACCAAGTGTCATTGTTGCTCATGTGATGGTGGCAGCCTATGAGAGCAAGGCTGTGGCTGTTCGTAAGCAGACTGTTGAGAAGCAGTGTGACATTCTGTGTAACCTGTTAATTAAAGAGAATTATATGAATGACTCCAGCTCGCAGGATGTAAACAGCAAGCTGGAGTTGTTGTCTAATGTGTATGACGGCAGAATTCTGTTAGTTGACAGGGATTACAGGATTATCAAGGATACCTATGGCGTAGATGAGGGAAAAACTTTGATCTCCACTATGGTGATCAAATGCTTCAAAGGTGAGGAAGCCAGCCGCTATAATAGTAAGACACAGAAGATTGAGATGGCCCTCCCTGTGAAAAGCCCGGAGGTGAAGCAGCTTCAGGGGGCTATGCTGATCAGCTTTTCCTCCAATGAAATTGCAGAGAATATTCTGGAACTGGAACAAAAGAGTCTTCTGATCACAGGAATCATTATTGTGCTGGCGGTCCTTCTTGGATATGTGCTTTCTACGGTTCTTGTAAAGCCGTTTGCCAGAGTTACCAAGTCCATTGAGGATTTGACAGATGGATACCAGAATGAGGAGATTTCTGTCCCGGATTATACAGAGACAGCACTTATTACGGATGCGTTCAACAAAATGCTTTCCAGAATGAAGATTCTGGATGAGTCCAGAAATGAGTTTGTTTCCAATGTGTCCCATGAGCTGAAGACACCGCTTACCTCCATGAAGGTACTTGCCGATTCACTGGTGGGCCAGGAAGGGGTGCCGGAGGAGCTGTATCAGGAGTTTATGGGCGATATCACTGCAGAGATTGATCGGGAGAATAAGATCATCACAGACCTGCTTTCTCTTGTAAAAATGGATAAGAAAGCAGCTGATCTGAATGTGGAGCACCTGAATATCAATCAGCTTCTGGAGGATATCCTGAAGAGACTCCGTCCAATTGCAGATAAGAGGCACATTGATCTGATCCTGGACAGTTTCCGCCCTGTTGAAGCAGATGTGGATGAGGTAAAGTTTACTCTTGCCGTGAGCAATCTGGTTGAGAATGGTATTAAATACAATGTGGATGATGGCTGGGTTCGTGTAACCCTTGACGCTGACCATAAATATTTCTATGTGAAGGTTTCAGATTCCGGAATGGGCATTCCGGAGGAGTCCATCGGAAGAATTTTTGAACGTTTTTACCGTGTGGACAAATCCCATTCCAAAGAAATTGGCGGCACAGGTCTTGGACTTGCGATTACCAGAAGTGCTGTGACCATGCATCATGGAACTATTCAGGTGGCAAGTAAGGAAGGCGAGGGAACTACCTTTACTGTCCGCATTCCTTTATCATATATTCCGTAGGAGGTGCCAGATGAAGAAATTGTTGAGTACAGCGATGGCTCTGGTTCTGATCATTGGCCTTCTTACCGGATGCTCGGTGGAAAGCCAGGGAGAGAAGACTGAAAGTGTCAGCAATCAGTACTATCTATATTACTTGAACAAAGATGAAACGAAAGTAACAAAGACAAGATATTATCCGGAGCAGGAAAGTGCAGAATTTATGCTCCAGGATTTAATGGGAATCCTGAATGGACAGGAGAGCAGCGGAGAGAACCTGCCTTTGCTTCCAGCAGGAGTTCAGCTGGTGACTTACCGCTTAAATGAATCCCTTCTGGAATTGGAGTTTAATGCTGATTACAGTAATATTTCCCGAACCAGGGAGATTCTGGTGCGCGCAGGTGTGGCAAGAACTTTTCTTCAGATTCCAGGAATCACCGGCATAAAGATTTTTATAGGAAATCAGGAGCTTACCGATTCCAAGGGACAGGCTGTAGGCTTGCTTGACGGCAACACTTTTGTAGAAATGTGGGGCTCTGATAAAGATGCGTATCGGTATGATACTTTTACTCTGTATTTTACAGACAAGACAGGAGAGCATCTTGTGGCAGAACAGAGAAATGTATATTATAAGAGAATTCTGCCAAGAGAGAGAGTAATACTGGAACAGCTTGCCAAAGGACCGATGGTGAAAGGGCATTATCCAACAATTCCGCAGAATACGGATATTCTGGGAATAGAGGTGTCTGATAATGTGTGCTATGTGGATTTTAGTTCCGCTTTTTCAGATTCAGGAATTGATATCCCGGTGAACACCATGATCTATTCCGTGGTAAATTCTCTTCTGGATACGACATCTGCTGATAAAGTGCAGATTTCAATCGAAGGTGATACAGAGGCTAAGTTAAGTGATGGAACATCTTTGTACAGTCTTTTCAGTAAAAATACAGATCTGATCCTGAAAGAGAATTAGAGCGTGTTTGAAAAAATCAATCAATAACGCTTATAAAATGAAATACTAAAGGAGTTTATAAATGACGAAAAGACCGCTTTGCATGGTGTGTCTGGTCTTGATGCTCCTTATGTGTGTGGCCGACCGGGCAGGATTTCCACTGATCAGAGGAAATCCTGTTCCGGAAAATGTGGACTCCTGGATCCGGGAACATCCCAAGGTCACAATCTGCGGAGAAGTGACACAGACCACAGAAAATGAATTTTCACAATCTGTTTATCTTAGCAATACATATCTGATTTATCAACCAAAGAAGAATCAATCAAAGGAAAATCAACCGAAGAAAATATCTATTGAAAATGTAAAAGTATTTTTAAAGAAAAAAGAAGATGTTCCGGCAGGAACTGTTGTTTTGGTGTCTGGAAATCTGGAGAGAGTAGGTGAGATGCGAAATCCAGGAGAATTTGATGCCAGACAGTATTATGCCAGCCAGCATATTTTCTATTTTATGAAAAAGGCGGAATTGTTAAAAAAATCGGAAAATTATTCTGCTTATCGACAAGGTATGAATGATCTAAGGAAATATCTCAGTAAAGTTCTGAATGGAATTGGTGGAAAAGAAGCCGGGGTTTTTCAGGCAATTGTTCTCGGGGATAAAAGCAGTCTGGATGAGGAAGTAAAGCTTCGCTACCAGATGGCTGGTATTGTGCATGTTCTGGCAATTTCGGGGCTGCATATCAGTGTGATTGGGATGGGAATTTATAATCTTCTGATGAAGACTGGAATGGGAATCTGGCCGTCTGGGATAATTGCCCTGTTGATTTTGCTTCAATACGGCGTGATGACTGGTGGAAGTGTGTCTACTATGCGTGCAGTCTGTATGTTTTTGATATCTGTAGGGGCGAAAATAACCGGAAGGATTTATGATCTGCCAACGGCGCTGGCTGTTTCGGCTATGTTAATTCTTGGAGATTCAGGAGCATATTTATATAACAGTGGGTTCCTTTTGTCATTTAGCGCGGTAGCAGGAGCTGGCGTAGTGGTTCCTGCATTAACAAAGAGTATGGATTTATCCCGTATTGAAAAAGGGGAAAATGTGCGGAGAAAAAAGAGTGCATGGAAAAGACATGCTGGAAAAAAGTTTAAAAATATTTGCTGTATGATTTTAGGAAAACATACAGGGCAAATATATGAAAAATTTGCCGGAGGTTTTTGCAAAGCAAATCTGGCTTTAGGCGCATCTATAGGAATACAGCTGACCATGCTTCCTGTTTCCTTATATTTTTTCGGAGAAGTTTCACTGGTTGGAATTTTTTTAAATTTGCTGGTGCTTCCTACAGTAGGAGTTGTTCTGGGAAGCGGAGTTATTGGATTGCTTGCTGGGTGTGTAAGCTTTTCCGTTGGGCGTGTTGTGATTTTGCCTGGAAAGGTTCTTGCTGGAATTTATGAAGAGTTATGTAAACTATCTGGGAATCTGCCTTTTGGCATCTGGATCACAGGACAACCAAAGCTGTGGCAGGTGGCTGTATATTATATTTTGTTTGCAGGAGCAGTCTGGATACTTACACAGAAAGGGAAGAGGGAGAGAAAAATAATTGCTTTCGTAGTTGTATGCCTGGCCATGTCTATTCTTATATGGCGTGAGCCGGAACCATTTTCTGTCAGCTGTCTGGATGTGGGACAGGGCGACGGGCTTGTGCTGCGGACGCCGGAAGGGAATTGCTTTCTGGTGGATGGTGGAAGCACAAACAAATCAGGTGTGGGACAATATCAGGTTTTACCGTATCTGAAAAATCAGGGGATTTCTCAGATTGATGGAATTTTTATATCTCATACAGATCAGGATCATATCAGTGGTGTACAGGAAATATTGGAGATGGCTGTAAAAAAACTGAATTCAGTAAAATTGGGATGCTTGTATCTGCCTGAGTGGGAAAATCCTCCTGCTGCATGGGAAAAACTGAAACAGACAGCAAAAGCGGCCGGAATTCCAGTGAGAACCTTGAAGGAAGGAGACTGCCTGAATGCAGGTAAATTGCAATTGCAGATAATTGCTCCTGCTGTCAGCGCTTCTGGCGCAGACGTAAATGAAGATGGTATGGTGATTAAAGTAAAATATGAGGAGTTTCTTGGCCTTTTGACAGGTGATATCGGGGAAGAAACGGAAAAGAAATTGCTGGAATTGGGAGTGTTGGAAGATGTGGACTTTTTGAAGGTGGGACACCATGGCTCCCATTACTCTACCTGTCAACAGTTTCTTGATACAGTGCGCCCGGAATATGCTGTGATTTCCTGCTCTTCTACCAATACCTATGGCCACCCGTCACCGGAAATTACGAAACGCCTGGAAGAAACCGGGTGCCAGACCAGTTTTACTATGGAGAGCGGTGCTGTGAAAGTTTGCTGGGAGAAAGAGGGGATAAGGATTAAGAAATTTTTGGAAAAGGGAAATAGTATGTAGAGCGAAAAAGGCACTTTTATAAAGACACAATTTGTGGTATGGTTTAGTAGAATGTCGAGTACAGCTCTATCACCCTGGCTGAAAGAGTCTGGGGGGCTACTGGTCAGATCGTGAATAGTAACCTTTGGGGAATGTCCTGACCGACAAGAAGATGACAGGAGCGTATATTTTGAAGAATATCCAGGAAGATATAAAGACGGGCAATTTTAAACAGGCGTATTTGCTGTATGGTGAGGAAGCTTACCTGAAACAGCAGTATAAACATAAACTGGTGCAGGCGCTGAATCCAGAAGATGACACCATGAATTTTAATCATTATGAGGGTCGGAACATTGATGTGAAGGAACTGATCGACCTTTGTGAGACCATGCCTTTTTTTGCAGACCGTAGGGTGGTTTTGTTGGAAGATACCGGCTTTTTTAAGAATAAATGTGATGAACTGGCTGATTATATGAAAGAACTGCCAGACTATCTTTGCCTTATTTTTGTAGAAAATGAGGTGGATAAAAGAAACCGTATGTATAAAGCCGTAAAGGCAGCAGGTAGAATCGGAGAATTTGTGCAGCAGGATGAGAAAACGCTAATGCGCTGGGCTGCCGGGCTTCTGAAAAAAGAAGGCAAGATGATCACCCAGCGGGATATGGAACTCCTTCTTACCATGACTGGCGTGGACATGGGAAACCTGCGGATGGAACTGGAAAAGATAATTTCCTATACCGGTGACCGGGATGTGGTAACGGGAGAGGATATTCAGCAGGTTTGTACCACTCAGACCCAGAATAAGATTTTTGATATGGTCCGGGCAGTAACGGAGAAAAATCAGAAGAGAGCACTGGATCTGTATTATGATCTTCTCACGCTGAAGGAGCCCCCGATGAGAATCCTTTTTCTTTTGGCGAAACAGTTTCGCCAGCTGCTTCTGGTAAAAGAATATGCAGAAGAAGGAATCCCTCAGCCGGTGATGGCATCAAGACTGGGAGTGCCGTCTTTTGTGGTGAAAAATATTGTAGTCTGTGCAAGATCCTATAGAATCAGTGAACTTCGTCAGGCAGTGACGGATTTTGTGGATGCAGAGGAAGCTGTGAAGACAGGCAGATTGCAGGATGTGCTTAGTGTGGAATTACTGATCGTGAAGTATAGTTCAGCCAGAAGATGACGTTTTGGTGCAGGCTATGATGTTTGCAAAAATAGGCAGTGGGCTGAACAGGAATGCAAAAAAATACAGAAAAAAGGCAGTCGATGACGGTTCGACTGCCTTAATTTTCACTTATAAGCTTATAACTAAAAATTCAGATATCTATTAGCCAATGCTGTTAACGGCTTTGGATAAACGGGAAACTTTTCTTGCGCAGTTGTTTTTGTGATAAACACCTTTGGAAGTTGCTTTGCTGATTGTAGAGATAGCCTCTTTTAATGCAACCTCTGCTGCTGCCTTATCGTTGTTTGCTACTGCCGCGTCAACTTTTCTGATGGAAGTCTTAACAGCAGAACGGATGGATTTGTTTCTCGCAGCTTTTGTTCTGTTAACTAAAATTCTCTTTTTTGCAGATTTGATGTTAGCCAATTCGTACACCTCCAATTCGTGAATGATGATTAATTTTTTGCATCATAAGAACAGACACGGGCGTTCCTATGAACATGCTTATATAGTTTATAATAATTACCTTGGATTGTCAATACATATTTTTACAAAAATGCTTGACATACATATTTTTGCAAAAAAGTGGGGAGATTATATAAAAATCGAAAGGTGTGGCTGTGAAAGGTATGAATTGCAATGAGAAATACATTTTGCACATAGAAAACAGCAGGGCGGAGCCGGTGATATGGGAGAATTTGGGAAAGTATGGAGGAACTGATATGCTGGGAACTTATAAGATCAGAACCGATTTGGCGGTAGAGGCAAGAGAACGCTTTACAGAGGACAATGTAGAAGTGCGCGGGGTGGAGGTTCAGGAAGATTATAATGAGGAAAAAGACATTCGAACCACTGTGGTGAAAATAACCACGGAAAATGGTGCCAGGGCGATGGGGAGACCTCAGGGGACATATATTACAATTGAATCGGAAGGGCTTTCAGCGCCAGATGAGGACTATCACAGGGAAGTGTCTGAAGAACTTTCCAGACATTTACGCCAGCTGATCGGTCTGGAAAAGGAAAAGTCCGTGCTTATTGTTGGGCTTGGAAATCCGGGTATTACGGCGGATTCATTGGGACCGGAAGTAATTGGGAATCTTCATATGACACGCCATCTGATCCGCGAGTATGGACTGAAAAGTACAGAAAAGCAGATTCTTCATGCAATCAGCGGAATTGTTCCAGGAGTAATGGGGCAGACTGGAATGGAAACTTCGGAAATCGTGGAGGGCGTGGTGGAAATAACACGGCCAGATGTAGTGATCGCTGTGGATGCTCTTGCCGCAAGAAATACCAGGCGCCTTAATCGGACCATTCAAATCACGGATACAGGAATTACTCCGGGATCAGGAGTGGGAAACCACAGAAATGGTCTTACAGAAGAAAATCTGAATGTAAAAGTGATTGGGATCGGAGTGCCTACGGTGGTGGATGCGGCGACTATTGTTCATGATTCTATGGCTCATTTGCTTGAGACACTGGACGAGGCCGAACAGAAAGAATTTTTGGAAGAAATGATTTCCCCACATCTTCATGGAATGTTTGTGACGCCGAAAGATGTGGACGAGACCATAAAATATCTGAGTTTTACGATTTCAGAAGGATTAAATATGACTTTTGCAGAGATCTATTAGAGCGTGTTTGAAAAAGGCTTTCTGCAAGATGTGCGTCACAATTTGTGGGAGATTTTGCCTAGATGAGGGCATCGTAGCGGGCTACGGCAACCGAATTCGGGTGAAATCTCCAGCAAAGTGGGCGTGCAGATTGCGGGAATGATTTTTCAAACACGCTCTGGCGCATGAAGCTGATGTAAAGGTGGTGAACTGTGGAAAAATACTGAAAATATGGAAAGTTAGCCTAAAAAAAGAAACATACGGAGGAAAAATCTGTCATAGGATAACCTTAAAGAGGTGATTTCGTGACAAAAGTCCAGAAGGTTTTCTGCGTGTTTCTTTGTCTGTGTTTTTTTGCGGTTCTGGCTATGCTGCCAGGACCTTTTTCCATGCGGGAAATTGTGCATAATGTGTACAGGCAGTTTCCGTTCTATTATTTTACAGAGGAAAAAGCACAGGAAACCTGGATGGAAATGGATGGGGAAACTCTGGCTGAGATTGAGAAGAGAAATGGAGCATATTTAGAAGAAGTTGCAGAGAATGAGCGTAATTTGCGAGAGGAAAATGCAAAGAAATCCAAGGAAGCCAATCTGGAAAAAAACAGCAGTGTTTCTGAGGAAAGTAAAAAAATAAATAATACAGATAAAATAGAAAATAAAGATAACTCTGAGATGTCAGAAATCATAGAAAATAGTGAAAATCACTTAAATTCAGAAACTCAGCCTGCAAATACCCTTCCTCAGTCTAACATCGTTCTCCCGCATCCAATTCTGGATCTGTCCAGAGACAAGCTGTCGGATTACGATTATCTAATGAACAATTTTTACATTGTAGATGAGAACACAGATGCATCTGCCGTAAAAATAAATGCTGCTGAATTTCTGGCAGAGGATTTTTCCTTGAGTCATGGACCGTTGGAGCCGCAGATTCTAATTTATCACAGTCACTCCCAGGAAACGTTTTCCGATTCCAGGGAAGGAGAAGAGGAAGATACGATTGTGGGTGTTGGAAATTATCTGACCAGTTTGCTGTCAGAAAAATATGGTTATCAGGTGATCCATATAAAAGAAGCTTTTGATATGATGAGCGGAGAACTGGATCGGAATAAGGCCTATAATTATGCTTGTGATTACGTAGAAAAGGTTTTGGAAGAAAATCCGTCTGTGGAGGTGGTTATTGATCTGCACAGAGATGGCATCGATGAAGACAGACGGCTGGTAACTGAAATAAACGGAAAAGATACTGCGCAGATTCTTTTTTATAATGGCCTTAGCTACACGAATGCCCAGGGGAAGGTTTCTTATTTGCCCAATCCTTACATACAGGACAATCTTGCTTTTTCTTTTCAGCTGGAATATCAGGCGGCGTTGTATTATCCTGATTTTTACAGAGGGATTTACCTGGCGGGCTTGCGCTACAATCTTCATTTACGAAAAAGAGCCCTGCTTCTGGAAGCCGGTGCCCAGACAAATACGGTGCAGGAAGTAAAAAACGCCATGGAACCCTTTGCAGACATTTTGAACAGAGTGTTAAAGGGCTGCGGAACAGGATAAAAATAATATAATTTATCCCGTCAAGAACGTTACTGTGAACGGAGTGAACAGGAACCATATAAAAGGAAGTGACAAACAGATTTAATCTGTGCTATAATCTCTTGATAGAATAAACAGTATAGTATAACCAGAGGAGGAATGTCTGGAATGACAGACCAGAGTAAAATTCGAAATTTTTGTATTATTGCACATATTGACCACGGTAAATCTACACTGGCCGACAGAATTATAGAGATGACAGGACTTTTGACTGAGAGGGAAATGCAGGCCCAGGTTCTGGATAATATGGAACTGGAGAGAGAACGTGGAATTACCATCAAATCCCAGGCTGTCCGCACGGTATATCATGGAAAAGATGGAGAAGAGTATATTTTCAATCTGATCGATACACCTGGACATGTGGATTTTAACTATGAAGTTTCACGAAGCCTTGCAGCCTGCGACGGTGCCATCCTTGTAGTTGACGCTGCACAGGGAATTGAAGCGCAGACGCTGGCAAATGTTTATATGGCACTGGATCATGATCTTGAGGTTATTCCAGTAATCAATAAGGTTGATCTTCCAAGTGCAGAGCCAGAGCGTGTTATCAATGAAATTGAGGATGTGATTGGACTTGAAGCCCAGGACGCACCGCAGATTTCTGCAAAAACAGGTCTGAATGTAGATCAGGTTCTGGAGCAGGTAGTGGCTAAGATCCCGGCACCTGCAGGAAATCCGGATGCACCGCTGAAGGCGCTTATTTTTGACTCCATTTATGATTCTTATAAGGGTGCCATTGTTTTCTGCCGAATGGTAGATGGAAAAGTCCGCAAAGGCACAACCATCCGTATGATGGCCACTGGATTTGTGGCAGAAGTTGTGGAAGTTGGGTATTTTGGAGCTGGGCAGTTTATTCCATGTGAGGAACTGACAGCTGGAATGGTAGGTTATATTACCGCCAGCATTAAGAACGTAAGAGACACTCGTGTTGGTGATACTATTACGGACAATAACCGTCCATGTGAGGAGGCTTTGCCTGGATATAAGAAAGTAAATCCAATGGTTTACTGCGGCCTTTATCCGGCTGACGGAGCGAAATACGGGGATCTTCGTGATGCTTTGGAGAAACTGCAGTTAAATGACGCCTCTTTATTCTATGAGCCGGAGACATCTGTTGCTCTTGGATTTGGTTTCCGCTGCGGATTTCTTGGATTGCTTCATCTGGAAATCATTCAGGAACGTCTGGAACGTGAATATGACCTGGATCTTGTTACTACAGCTCCAAGCGTTATTTACAAAGTACACAAGACAAACGGCGAAGTGATTGATCTGACAAATCCGACCAATCTTCCAGATCCATCTGAGATCGAATATATGGAAGAGCCAATCGTGAATGCTGAGATTATGGTAACTACAGAATTTATCGGTGCCATTATGGATCTTTGCCAGGAGCGCCGTGGTCAGTATCTTGGCATGGAATATATGGAAGAGACACGAGCTCTTCTGAAATATAAGCTTCCATTGAATGAGATTATTTACGATTTCTTTGATGCCTTGAAATCTCGTTCCAGAGGATATGCGTCTCTGGATTACGAACTTTGTGGTTATGAGAGAAGTGAGCTTGTGAAACTGGATATTCTGGTAAATAAAGAAGAAGTGGATGCCCTTTCTTTTATTGTGCATGCAGATACTTCTTATGAAAGAGGCCGCAAGATGTGCGAGAAGCTGAAAGATGAGATTCCGCGTCAGCTCTTTGAAATTCCGATCCAGGCCGCAATCGGAAGCAAAATCATTGCCAGAGAGACGGTTAAGGCTATGCGTAAAGATGTTCTTGCCAAGTGCTACGGCGGTGATATTTCTCGTAAGAAGAAACTTCTGGAAAAACAGAAGGAAGGTAAGAAGAGAATGCGCCAGGTTGGAAACGTAGAGATTCCGCAGAAAGCATTTATGAGCGTACTGAAACTGGATGAAAATTAATTGTTGTCAATCCTGTGGTGAAAAGCAATAAATAAAGGTGTCTGAGTGTGACTGATTGACATAAGATATATGCCAGCTGGCATCAGACGCGGAGGTATCCGATGAAAGCTAAGATACGTATTCTGACAAGAAGAATAAAGAGAAGTTATAAAAAAGACAGGGAACAGTGGATCAAGGGCGGGATTTTGACAGTGATCCTGCTGGTGATCGTAATTTTTGCAGGCAGCTGTGCATGTGGGAAGAAAACGGTGAAAGCACCAGACGCAGAGTCGCAGGGCGTAATGAAGATCACGCCGATTCCTACAGCAACACCTACGCCGGTACCTCGCCAGGTAAATAAAGATGCGGTAGCGCAAAGCGGAAGCGTGACTATGGTGAATGAGTATCTGGTTCAAAAAGAAGAGGGAAAGGCTGCAGGCAGCAGTAAGAGCGGCTCTTCAGAAGAGCAGACTGCTGCAGATTCGTCTGACAGCGGCAGTGATGCTACTGGAAATTCAACAGATGAAGAAACTGAGACCGGTAGTGGAGATTAATTTTACAGAAACAGCATTGTAAACAGAAGAAAATAAACAATGTGGAGAAAATCAGAATGGGAACAAAGAAGAATGGTTTGGAATTGTACCTTCACATCCCGTTTTGCATAAAGAAATGTGATTATTGTGACTTCCTGTCAGGTCCCTCTACCAGGGCCGGGCAGGAAGCTTATATTTATGCACTTTTACGGGAAATGGAGACGGTTTCAAAGAATCTGAAAAAACGTCCGGTAGATACAGTTTTCATTGGCGGGGGAACACCTTCTGTGCCGGAATGTGATGTAATGGAAAAGCTTTTACAGGGGCTGAGAGATTATTTTTTGTTTTCGGCGGATGCGGAGGTAACGATTGAAGCAAATCCTGGAACATTGACGCCTGAGAAACTTTCTATTTACAGAAAATACGGAATTAACCGGATCAGCATTGGCTTACAGTCGCCAAACAATAAGGAACTGGCTATGCTTGGAAGAATTCATAATTATGCACAGTTTCTGGAAAGCTTTCAGATGGCAAGAGAGGCTGGCTTTTCCAATATAAATGTGGATCTGATGTTTGCCATTCCGGGACAGTGTTATGAAGGTTGGATAGAGAACCTTCGGATGGTGGCGGCACTTGGCCCGGAGCACATTTCGGCATACAGTCTTATTATTGAAGAGGGCACCCCTTTTTCCAGAAAAAAGCTGGATTTGCCTGATGAAGATACGGAGTACCGCATGTATGAAGATGTTGCTGTAGTTCTGAAAGAGTATGGCTATCATCAGTATGAGATTTCCAACTATGCAAAAGCAGGGTGTGAATGCAGACATAATGAAGGATACTGGCAGAGAAAGGATTATCTGGGGCTTGGGCTTGGAGCGGCTTCCTTATTGGGAAAGGAACGTTTTTCCAATACTTCCGATATGCAGGAATATCTGAAAAACAGCAGTGCACCAGAAAAAATTCGAAAAAACAGGGAACTTCTTACAAGAGAAGATGAGATGGCAGAGTTTATGTTTCTTGGACTTCGTATGACACAGGGCGTGTCCAAAAAGGAATTTCAGGAGTATTTTGGCACTGCAATAGAGAATATATATGGAGAAGTTCTGAAAAAATATAAGAAACAGGGACTGCTGTTGGAAGAAAGCGGCAGGATATTTTTATCAAGAGAAGGCGTTCATGTGAGTAATGCAGTGATGGCAGATTTTTTGCTGTAAGTTTTGGTGGAAAAAGAATTTAGAAATGGTTGACGAACAAATGTTCCTGTGATATTCTTGAAGAACACATTAAGAAATGTCTGAGCCGGAGGATTCCGGATCAGATCAGGATACAGGGAGTTACAGCCGGTGCTTTCCGGTTAAGAAATGGAGGAACAGATGGCAGCAGAGAATAAGAAACAGTTTATCAGAATCAGAGGAGCCAATGAGAATAACCTGAAGAATCTCAGTGTGGATATTCCCAGAGATAAGTTTGTAGTTCTTACCGGCTTAAGCGGATCAGGAAAGTCTTCACTGGCATTTGATACGATCTATGCAGAAGGGCAGAGAAGATATATGGAATCTCTGTCTTCCTATGCCAGACAGTTCCTTGGCCAGATGGAGAAGCCAGATGTGGAGAGCATAGAGGGACTTCCACCGGCTATTTCTATTGACCAGAAGTCTACTAACCGCAATCCCAGATCCACAGTAGGAACGGTGACAGAAATTTATGATTATTTCCGTCTTTTATACGCCCGTGTTGGTATTCCACATTGTCCGAAATGCGGCAAGGTGATCGCCAAGCAGACAGTAGACCAGATGGTGGATCAGATTATGGAATTGCCGGAGCGCACCAGGATCCAGCTTCTTGCACCGGTAGTACGAGGACGCAAGGGTACCCATGCGAAATTACTGGATCAGGCCAGACGCAGCGGTTATGTACGTGCGGAAATCGATGGAAATGTGTATGAACTTTCTGAGGAGATTACCCTGGATAAGAATATTAAACATACGATTGCCATTATTGTAGACCGTCTGATCGTGAAGCCTGGAATTGAGAAAAGACTTACAGATTCTCTTGAGACAGTATTGAATCTGGCTGACGGATTGGCTGTGGTGGATACAATGGACGGAAATTATATGAATTTCAGCCAGAGCTTTTCCTGTCCGGATTGTGGAGTCAGTATTGATGAGATCGAGCCAAGAAGTTTTTCATTTAATAACCCATTTGGGGCCTGCCCGGAGTGTCTTGGCCTTGGTTATAAGATGGAATTTGACCCGGATCTTATGATCCCGGATAAGTCTCTGAGCATTTCTGAAGGGGCTATTGTAGTGATGGGCTGGCAGTCTTGCACAGATAAGAGCAGTTTTACCAATGCTATTCTGAATGCCCTTTGCAGGGAATACGGTTTTGATCTGGATACACCTTTTAAAGATTATCCCAAGAAGATACAGGATATTATTCTATACGGCACAGGCGGACATTCTGTGAAGGTTTATTATAAGGGACAGCGCGGAGAGGGTGTTTATGATGTGGCTTTTCCAGGCCTTATAAGGAATGTGGAACAGCGCTATAAAGAGACTGGCTCTGAATCTATGAAACAGGAATACGAGAGCTTTATGCAGATCACTCCATGTAAAGCATGTAAGGGTCAGCGACTGAAGAAGGAGTCACTTGCGGTTACGGTAGCGGATAAGAATATTTATGAAATTACCAATATGTCCATTGATAAGCTGAAGAGATTTCTGGCAGAAATGCAGCTGTCTCCGCAGCAGCAGCTTATTGGAAAGCAGATACTAAAGGAGATCAGAGCCAGAGTGGGGTTCCTGGCAGATGTAGGTCTGGAGTACCTTTCCCTGGCACGTGCCACTGGTACTCTGTCTGGCGGAGAGGCACAGAGAATCCGTCTTGCTACCCAGATCGGTTCCGGCCTTGTCGGGGTTGCCTATATTCTGGATGAGCCAAGTATTGGTCTGCATCAGAGGGATAATGATAAACTTCTTGGTGCTTTGATGCACTTAAGAGACCTGGGAAACAGTCTTATAGTGGTTGAACATGATGAGGATACCATGCGCGCAGCGGACTGTATTGTAGATATCGGACCCGGCGCAGGAGAACATGGTGGACAGCTTGTTGGAATGGGCACTGCTGAGGAACTTATGCAGAATCCGAAGTCCATTACAGGAGCATATCTCAGCGGAAAACTGAAAATCCCGGTTCCGGAAGTACGAAAGGAACCTACCGGTTATCTGACTATTAAGGGGGCGGCAGAGAATAATCTCAAACATATAGACGTGGATATTCCTCTTGGAATTATGACCTGCATTACAGGTGTTTCCGGGTCAGGAAAGAGTTCTCTGATCAATGAAATCCTTTATAAACATCTTGCAAGGGATCTGAACAGGGCCCGCGTGATCCCGGGAAAGCATGATGATATTATTGGAATAGACCAGTTGGATAAGGTAATTGCCATTGACCAGTCTCCAATTGGCCGTACACCAAGATCTAATCCTGCTACTTATACAGGCGTATTTGACCAGATCAGAGATCTTTTTGCTGCTACAGCAGATGCCAAGGCAAAGGGGTATAAGAAAGGGCGCTTCAGCTTTAATGTAAAAGGCGGACGCTGTGAAGCCTGCAGTGGTGATGGTATTATTAAAATTGAAATGCACTTCCTGCCAGATGTTTATGTCCCTTGTGAAGTTTGCAAGGGGAAGCGCTATAATCGGGAAACTCTGGAAGTGAAGTATAAGGATAAGAGCATCTACGATGTACTGAATATGACAGTTGAGGAGGCAATGACGTTCTTTGAGAACGTTCCATCCATCAGAAGGAAGATAGAGACCTTATATGATGTCGGTCTTTCCTATATTCGTCTCGGACAGCCTTCCACCACTCTTTCCGGCGGAGAAGCACAGCGTATTAAGCTGGCTGCAGAGCTGAGTAAGCGCAGTACAGGTAAGACTATTTATATTCTGGATGAGCCTACCACTGGATTGCATTTTGCAGATGTTCAGAAACTGGTGGAGATTTTGCGTCGACTTTCGGATGGTGGAAATACGGTTGTTGTAATTGAACACAATCTGGACGTGATCAAGACCGCTGATTATATAATTGATATCGGACCGGAAGGCGGAGATGGCGGGGGAACAGTTGTTGCCAAGGGAACACCTGAAGAAGTGGCGAAGAATCCAGCTTCTTATACAGGACGTTATGTTGCGAAATATTTGAAGTGATTCTGATAATAAACCTCTTTCCAATTGAAGCATTTTTGTTTATAATGGTACGAAGACTATTAATTATGAAAAATCTATGAGACAATTATAAAGTCACATCTGCAGAATGTGGTGTTTATGATTACAGTTCGGAATATGAATGGTAATCATTTATTGCACAATTCTTGCAGAGAAAGTGTGACAAAGTGTTTTGAGAGAAAGGGGAATTTAATGCCTGCCAGTGATATTGGAATTGACCTGGGAACCAGAAACAGTCAGGTATATTCCACTGGACGGGGGCTGGTAGTCAGTGAGCCGTCTGTAGTGGTTTATG
The DNA here is from genome assembly GCF_040914025.1 of Ruminococcus sp. RTP21484sp1_RTP21281st1_A8_RTP21281_210402. Classification (NCBI taxonomy): domain Bacteria; kingdom Bacillati; phylum Bacillota; class Clostridia; order Eubacteriales; family Oscillospiraceae; genus Ruminococcus; species Ruminococcus sp. RTP21484sp1_RTP21281st1_A8_RTP21281_210402. Next base: position 34,150 of record NZ_JBCPGE010000034.1, on the reverse strand, counting down.
ATAAGAACTCAGAGAAAATAAAAGCAATCGGTGAGGAAGCCAGACAGATGACCGGACATGTTTCATCAAATATGGAAGTAATCCGGCCAATCCGCCAGGGAGTGATTGTAGATTATACGGTTATGGAGAAGATGCTGAAGTATTTCATTTCCAAGGCAATGGGTCGCCATGCCTTTCGAAAGCCTAGAATCAGTATCTGTATCCCCAGCGGAACCACAGAGATTGAAAGAAAGGCAGTAGAGGAAGCTACTTATCAGGCTGGAGCAAGGGAAGTGTTTCTTGTGGAAGAGCCGATTGCAGCTGCAATTGGTGCCGGAGTAGATGTGACGAAGCCTTTTGGTAATCTGATCGTGGATATAGGAGGCGGAACCACTGATGTTGCCGTGATTTCCATGGCTGGCTCTGTTGTGTCTGCTTCCGTAAAGGTTGCCGGAGATAATTTCGACCAGGCAATCATGAGCTATGTGAGAAAAAATCACAGCCTTTTTATTGGGGAAGAGGCCGCTGAGAACATAAAAATAAAAATCGGAACTGCCTGCCAGGAAGCATCTCCGCGGATGCTGGAGGTAAAAGGCAGAAATGTGATCACCGGACTTCCCAAGGTTGTAACTCTGACTTCAGAAGAAATCCGTATTGCATTGAGGGATGCTACCAATCAGATTGTGGAGACTGTGCACGGAGTGCTTGAGAAAACTCCGCCGGAACTGGCTGCAGATATTGTAGACAGAGGAATTGTTCTCACAGGTGGCGGAGCATTGCTCCATGGAATGGACACCCTCATTGAGCAGAAGACCGGCGTAAGCACTCTTACTGTGCAGGATGCTATGTCTGCGGTTGTGGTGGGAACCGGTAAATATGCGGAAGTAATTACCAGGATGGAAGAATAATCTGATTGCTTTGAAAAGCGTAAACAGTAACATATAATTTGGCTATTCTGTTTTGCAAAAGATAAAATATTATGTAAACTATAATGAAAAGGGTACTGCGTTCTAGAGCGTGTTTGAAAAAGGCTTTCTGCAAAGTGGGGCGTGCAGATTGCGGGAATACTTTTTCAAACACATTCTAGCAGTGCCCTTTGGTTAGTGCTGGCGGCAGGAGAAGAACAAATGAGTGAGAAAGTTACAGGCTATATAGATCATGTCATATTCCGCAATGATGAAAATGGATATACAGTTATGGTTCTTAAGACCGCGGATTCAGAGGAAGAGCTGACTTGTGTAGGAACATTTCCTGACGTTACACAGGGTGTGACCATTGAAGCTGAGGGACAGTTTTCCCAGCACCATATATACGGCAGACAATTTAATATCCAGTCTTATGCGGAAAAGGCACCAGAGGACACCCAGGCTATGGAACGTTATCTGGGTTCCGGAGCGATTAAAGGGGTAGGTGCAGCACTTGCTGCCAGAATTGTGCGGTGTTTTGGCGAGGATACCCTTAGAATAGTGGAAGAAGAACCGGAAAGGCTGGCGGAAGTCAAGGGAATCAGTGAGAAGAAAGCCAGAGAGATTGCAGTACAGGTGACTGAGAAGGCAGATATGCGAAAAGCCATGATGTTTCTGCAGAAATATGGCATTTCCCTGAATCTTGGAGCAAAGATATATCAGAAATATGGTCAGTCCGTATACAGTGTGCTTCAGGAGAATCCCTATCGTCTGGCAGATGATATCTCGGGAGTTGGCTTTAAAATTGCAGACACCATTGCGTCACGTATTGGTATACATGCAGATTCAGATTACAGGATCCGCAGCGGTATGATGTATACTCTTCTCCAGGCTTCAGGGGAAGGACATGTATATCTTCCGAAGGACGAACTGTTTGACAGAGCTTCCCAGCTGCTTCAGGTAGATGTTTCTTATATGGAGAAACATCTGATGGATATGGCAATTGACCGGAAAGTTGTTTTAAAAGAGAATGACAGAGAGGTACTGGTTTATCCAAGCCAGTATTACCGCTTGGAACTGAATACAGCAAGAATGCTCACTGAATTAAATATCCGTTATCCACAGAATGAGCAGATGATGGAGCGAAGAATTGCCCAGATTGAGAAAGAAACAGGTACTGTTTTGGAGGAAATGCAGAAGAAGGCTGTTGTAGAGGCTGCTGGAAATGGCCTTTTTGTACTTACAGGAGGACCAGGTACCGGTAAAACTACCACGATCAATGCAATTATTCGTTTTTTCGAGGGCGAAGGCGCAACTCTTCGTCTGGCAGCACCTACAGGACGCGCAGCCAAGCGAATGACAGAAGCTACAGGTTATGAAGCACAGACAATACATCGGCTTCTGGAATTGAACGGTGTGCCGGATGAGGATGGCAGAGAGTCTCAGGGTGTTCATTTTGAACGGAATGCAGAGAATCCGCTGGATACAGATGTAATCATTATTGATGAGATGTCTATGGTGGATATTTTTCTTATGCATTCACTGCTTCTTGCGGTGACTGCGGGAACCAGGATCATTCTGGTAGGAGATGAGAACCAGCTGCCAAGTGTAGGTCCTGGAAATGTGCTGCGGGATATTATTCAAAGCGGCGTTTTTCCAGTAGTAGAACTGAAGAAAATTTTCAGGCAGGCCTCTCACAGTGATATTGTAGTAAATGCACACAAGATCCATAACGGAGAGCAGGTTTCCCTTGATAACAAAAGCCGCGATTTCTTTTTCCTGAAGAGATATGATGCCGATATTATTATCCGCGTGGTCATCGCACTGATTCAGGAGAAACTGCCGAAGTATGTGGATGCAAGACCTTTTGAAATACAGGTTCTGACTCCAATGCGAAAGGGGCTTCTGGGCGTAGAGAGGATGAACCAGATCTTACAGAGATACTTGAATCCACCAGAATCAGGTAAAAAAGAGAAAGAAATTGGAGACCGGCTTTTCCGTGAGGGAGACAAGGTTATGCAGATTCGGAACAACTATCAGCTGGAATGGGAAGTCCGGGGGAAATACGGAATTCCTGTAGAAGAAGGAGTGGGCGTATTTAATGGAGATACTGGCATTCTGAAGGAAATCAATGAATTTGCAGAGACTGCCACTGTGGAATTTGAGGATGGCCGTTTCGCTGACTATTCTTTTAAGCAGCTGGAAGAATTGGAACTTGCCTATGCTATAACCATACATAAATCCCAGGGCTCAGAATATCCGGCAGTTATTCTGCCGCTCCTTTCCGGCCCCAAGATGCTGATGAACCGCAATCTTTTGTATACAGGTGTTACAAGAGCCAGGAAATGTGTTACTGTAGTTGGAAGTGAGGAGACTTTCGGGGAGATGATCCGCAATGAGAAGCAGCAGAAACGTTACAGCTCTCTTTGGGCAAGGATACAGGAACTTTCTGGATCTGTTGTATCCAAGACGGTGTCCTCTGTGTCACAGGATTCTTAGGAACAGCCATCAGTTGATCTGTCTGGACTGTGCCGGAGATTTAAGACCTGTATCGGGGCCACGGTGTTACAAATGCGGAAAACCGGTAAATGGAGATGAAGAATACTGCAGGGACTGCGGCGCCCATCCAGGCGCTTTTGACCAGGGACGCGGGATTTTTCTCTATGATGACCGGATGAGATACTCTATAATGAAATATAAATATTTTGGTTGTCAGGAATACAGCCGCTTTTATGGAAAAGCATTGTATATCTACGGAAAAGATATGCTTGCATTATGGAAGCCGCAGATAATCATTCCGGTTCCGCTTCATAGAAGAAAGCAGCGCATAAGAGGGTTTAATCAAGCTGAACTTCTGGCGAAAGAACTGTCCCGTTATGCTGGGATTCCTGTAGATACTGCTATTCTAAAAAAGTGCCACGCTACCCGATCACAGAAAAAACTGGATGCGGCTGAAAGAAAGAAGAATCTTCAAAAAGCTTTTCAGGTTGTAGGAAATCCTGCAGGAATGCGTATCTTGCTTATTGATGATGTATATACTACTGGAAGTACCATGGATGTGCTGGCAAAGCTTCTGCTGGAAAAGGGAGCATCCCATGTATATTTTCTCACGCTGTGTATTGGAAACAACAGGTAAAAAAATGCTTTTCATGGCATGGGATATATGATACAATCATCCTGTATGAGTATAGCTTTTCAGCTTTAAAAGAAACGCATAAGGAGCCATTTATGATAAACGAAGAAAAAGTAAAGATAATGGACCGGCTTGCTGTATATGAGAAACAGGAAGGCAGAAAGTATCTTCCAGTAAGCAAGTACTACAGGAGTGACTATATTGGTCTGGCGCTGATTAAGAATTTCTTTCTTGTAACAATTGGATATGGATTGATACTGGCTGTGATTGCAGCGTATAATTTGGAATATCTGCTGGATAATGTGCACAAGATGGATCTGATCTCTCTTGGAGTTGTAGTCCTGGGGGGATATATAGGGATATTGGTATTATATTCTGTGCTGACATATATCCAGTACACTGTGAAGTACCATAAGGCGAAGAAGAGTGTAAAACAGTATTACACTCAGCTGACGAAATTAGAGAAAATCTATACTCGTGAAGAAAAGAAATTCGCAGGACGTGAAATGTCAGGAGGATATAGAAAATGACAGCATTACTTGAGTTAAAGCAGAAAATAAAAGAAATATACGGACAGTATGAAATGTATATCCTGCCTGTAATGAAGTTTGTTCTTGCACTGGTTTATTTCCTGTGGATCAATGCGAATATGGGATATATGTCTCGCCTGAATAATGTATTTTTAGTACTGATCCTGGCATTGATCTGTTCCATTTTGCCGTCTTCCGCTATGATGTATATTGGTTTTGTGCTGATCCTTGTTCACAGTTATGCACTTGGAATTGAAATTGCGGCATTTATGCTTGTTCTGATCCTTCTGATGATGATCTTTTTCCTGAGGTTCAGTGGTGAACAGAATGTAACATTTGTATTTACACCGCTTTCCTTTGCATTCAGCCTTCCGGCATTACTTCCTATTGGAAGCGGACTTATGGAGAGCAGTTTATCTGCAATTCCGGCTGGCTGCGGTGTGGTTATGTATTATTTTATCCGTTTTTTAAGATCACAGTCAACAATTCTTGTGAATCCGGATCTGGAGATGACAGATAAGCTGCAGATCATGGCTGACGGTCTGGTACAGAACTGGGGAATGTGGATTGCAGTTGTTGCTTTTGTAGCAGTTATCCTTCTGGTACATCTGATCCGTACCCGCTCTTTTGATCATGCATGGAGGATATCTATTATTACAGGCGGTGTTGCCTATGTGTTTATAATGCTTGTTGGAAGTTTTGGAATGAACCTGAATGCAACTGTTGCAATGGTTCCGCTTCTGATCTGTACGATTGCAGCTGTTCTCCTGGCACTTGTGCTTGAGTTCTTTGCATTTGGAGGAGATTACAGCCGTGCAGAGCGTCTGGAGTATGAGGATGATGAGTACTTCTATTATGTAAAAGCAGTTCCCAAGGCTTCTGTTGCAACTTCCGAGAGAAGTATTAAGAAAATAAATGCAGAACCTGTTCGTGAAGAGCGCAAGGCAGAGGACAACTCTGGTACTTATGCCAATCCAATCTTCCGACAGGATGAGAAGCCTAAAAGAAAGAAAGCTTCTCCAGCAGCAGACAGAAAGCCAAGACAGGCAGAGAAACCTGCTGCTAAGGATATTGATTTTGAAAAAAAGCTTGAAGAATCTCTTAAAGATCTTTAAGGTTACTGCTTGGCAGTGAATGGTAACAAAGAAAGGAGTACACTATGCAGGATATGGCAGTCAGATTATCAGGATATTTGTCAAAACTCTCCCTGCCCAGTCTGGGAGTAACAGACATACTGGAGATTGCCCTGATTTCCTTCTTTATCTATCAGTTTATGGTGTGGATCAAGTTTACCCGCGCTTATACTCTGTTGAAGGGAATTCTGATAGTACTCCTTTTTATTTTATTTGCATATGTGTTGAAAATGAATACGATCCTCTGGATCATTAAGAATCTTTCTACTATACTTCTTACCAGTGTTGTTGTTATTTTCCAGCCAGAACTTCGGAAAATGCTGGAGCAGCTGGGACAGAAGAAGTTTATGGCTTCTATTTTCCCTTTGGATGCCGGCAAAGAGGTACAGGAAAGGTTTACAGATAAAACAATCAATGAGCTTGTGAAGGCATGTTTTGACATGGGAGAAGTAAGAACTGGCGCATTGATCGTCATTGAGCAGAATATCCGCTTAAGTGAATATGAGCGCACAGGAATCAATGTGGATGCAGTTCTTACAAGTCAGCTCCTGATCAATATTTTTGAACATAATACACCACTCCATGATGGCGCTGTCCTGGTGCGTGGCAATCGAATTGTAGCAGCTACCTGTTATCTGCCTCTTTCCGATAATATGGAGCTGAGCAAACAGCTTGGAACCAGACACAGAGCTGGTGTGGGAATTAGTGAAGTAAGTGATTCCCTGACAATTATTGTTTCAGAAGAAACCGGGCAGGTGTCCATGGCCCAGAACGGACAGCTCAGCAGAGGTCTTACCAGTGCTGAACTGAGATCTGCATTGATCAAGGCTCAGAATAAAAAGGTTGTAACTAACAGTAAACTGCGTCATCTGTTGAAAGGAAGAATGAGACATGAAGAAGACAAAGCTGACTAGGAATTTTACCTTGAAGATCATGTCTGTTTTCATCGGATTTCTGATCTGGTTTATTGTGGTAAATGTGGACAATCCGGTATCCAGTAAAAGTATCACCATTGCCGGAGAAAATGTAGAACTCCAGAATACGGCTTATGTGGATAGTGCAAACATGATGTGTATGCAGGATGATGATCCGGATCCTATAAGGGTTACAATCACAGGAGAGAGAAGACTTCTTTCCAGGATTACTCAGACCAATATAACCTTGACGGCAGATCTGCAGCAGGCAGGAAGCCTTGATACAGATCCGGTTATGGTTCCGATCACTGCCTCCTGTCCGGGAATCAGCCCCGAGAATATTAAAGTGACACCACAGTATCTCAGTGTCAGACTGGAAGAAAAAGTAACACAGGAGTTTCTGGTTAATGTAAATTACGGTTCCAGCCAGCCGGGCAAGGGCTACGAGGTTGGTTCCCAGACTGCAAGTCCGGAGAAAGTTAAAATTACAGGTCCGAAATCTCTTGTGAATAAAATTGATAAAGTAAATGCGACCGTTGATGTTGATGGCCGAACAAAGGATTTTTCCGAAGAGGCAGAACTGAATATTATTGATAAGAATCAGGACAGTCTTGCCGGAAGAATGGCTTATCTCACCATAGATAATACCAAAGTTGTTGTTACAACTAAATTTTGGAAGATTCGCACAGGCGTTAATATTGGTGCGGACTATGTAGGTGTGCCGGCAGATGGCTATCAGGTGGAGAGTGTGACTACTGTTCCGGATACTGTAAGTATTGCGGGAACAGATGAGGCATTGGAGACTCTGAAGCAGAATGACAACACGATCTGGATAGGCGGTACTGATATTGATATTACAGGAGAGACAACTGATATTGAGAAGAAAGTCAGTCTGAAAGATGTGCTTCCTGAGGATGTGAAGCTGACAAGCGGAACCAGTGAGGACGTTTGGGTGAAGGTAAGTATTTTACCTATTGGAAGTCATTCATATGGTCTTCCCTCCAATCAGGTTACGGTAGATAACCTTGCTGATAATCTTCTGGTAACATTTGGAACAGATAAGATTGAAATCCGCGTGAAAGCAACAGCTGGAGAGCTTGATGACTTTAATCTTGACGAAGTGAAAGCTTCTGTTGATCTGAAGGATATGGAAGTAGGAAGCTATCAGATTCCTGTGACTGTGAAGCTGCCTAAGGGATTTGAACTTCTGGATGATGTGGTTGCAGATGTGACTATATCAGAAGTTTCCAATTCAGATACTAATAATGAATGAGCTGTTGTTTACGGATAACGTTTGGCGAAATATATTGCCATGGATCCAGAGAACAGCAGCAATAAGGGAGAGAAACTATGGTAAGTGAGAAAGTAAGGGTGAACAATCCTTCCGGCCTTCATTTACGACCGGCAGGCATTCTTTGTAAGGAAGCTATGAAATATAAATCTCTTATAACATTTCAGTATGGTCAGGGGTCTGCCAATGCCAAAAGCGTGCTCAGTGTTCTGGGCGCGTGTGTGAAATGTGGTGATGAGATTACTATATTTTGCGAAGGCGAGGACGAAACAGAGGCTTTAAGAAATCTTGTAACTGTTATCAACAATGGTTTAGGAGAATAAGATTTACAACGTTACAATAGGGAGGCATAAAAGTGAAAAAGAGAGTAGCAGCCGCAGTTTTAGGGATTATGTTAAGTGTGTCCATGGGTCTGGAAGTTCCAGCCGCAGCTTTGGATAGCGGATTTGAATCCGGATTTACATCTGAACAGGCAGCAGATGTGCAAACAGAAGACGGAGCCGAAGCAGTACAGCCGTCTGAGGATACAGAGGTGCCTGCAGATACGGCAGCAGCTGAGGAGCAGCAGGTACAGGAAAGCCAGGACAAGGAAGAACATACAGACAGCGAAAATTCAGGAGAAAGTACAGATGGTTTTTTCGATGGCTTTACTTCAGGTGAAACAGTGGAGGAGAATGGAAGTACTGCTCCGGTAGATGGATTTGAAGCTGTTCCTGAAGGCACATTGGATGGGACTCAGGAAGTACAGGCAGATAATTCAGACGGAGTATTTGACTGGAAAGAATGGGAGCAGACAGCTGATGGTTTTAAGCTTCGCAAGAAGAAATCAGCTGTAAGTGCAGCTGCTGAGGCTCAGAATGTGGCTGGTTCTGATGAGATTCAGGCTTTTGATGAAGTCCAGGAGAATGGCGAAGCAGCAGGTACGGAAAGTGTAGAGGCTGAAGGAACAACTGCTCAGGCTGAATATTATACTGCGGCAGATGGAATTGTAGAGATTACTACAAGAAACGAGGCTGGAGCAGTTCATACAGGAAGTTATCTGTTTGATGCCAATGGATTTCTGGTTACTGGCATTAAGACTTTAGCTGGAACGGAGAGTGCAAATGGGGCTGTTGGTGAATTCTATTTTACAGCTTCCGATAGTGCACAGGCATATACAGAATATAATGGACAGGGTGCTGCACTGGTACCGTGGAAGACCACACTTGGTCAGATGAAGAAGGATTACTGGTTGTGGAACAAAGAAAGCAGAAACTTCCATTATTATGGCGCAGATGGTAAGGCATTAACCACCGCACAGCTGGATGAAGCCGCCAAGGCAAATAATACATATACAGGATATTATAAGATCAATGATGAGTATTATTGTCTGGATGAGAATGGAACACCACGTACAGGGGATGTTACTCTGACAGTAAACGGAGTAGCTGCACAGTACTACTTCCAGCCAGCAGAAACAGATCAGGAAATTCCAGGAAAGATGTACCGTGATGGATGGAAGAGTTTTGCAGGAACAGCCGGTGAGCAGTGGAAATATTATGATTCCGGTGAGCTGGACAGCAGTAAGATTGGACAGCTTATGGTTCATGGCGTTATTGTAACAGATCTTGACGGACATAAAGATGCGGAAAATTCCTATCTGATCGATAAGAATGGCTATCTTCTTAAGAAGACTATGAAGAAAGCCACAGATGGCAAATATTATCTGACAGATAAGAATGGTTGCATTTATAAGAATCGTATTGTCACTTATAAAAAGAAACAATATTATGTAACAGAAACCGGTGCAAGAGCAACATGGAAAAAGGTATGGCACCGCTGTCCTGGGGCTGGAAACAGAATGTACTATTTTGGTTCTACTGCTGGCCGGATTGTGAAGAAAACCGGATGGCAGAAAGTAACCACCTCTAAGGGGAAATTCTATGGCTGGTTCCTGTTCAATAAAAAAGGAAATCATTACGCCAATACACTGAGAAACGGATATTATTTCAAAGCTGACGGAAGACTTGCCAGCGGAGTTACCGTAATCAATGGCAAGAGTTATTTCTTTAAACCATCTACATCTAATACAAGAAATGGCCAGATGGTTAAGAATGAAATGTTTGTTTACAAGAAAAAAACATATTTTGCAGACTCTAAGGGTGTACTTCGCAAGAGCGGATGGCAGAAGATTGATGGAAACTGGTATTACTTCAAGAATATGAGTCTTGTGAAGAATGCATTCGTGAAGAAAGGCAAAAAATACGGATATGTAGATGCCACTGGTAAGTTCACTACAGGCTGGGTGGTTGTAGACAATTCCCAGAATCTGGTTCGTTACATTAACCCGGATAAGAAGGGCTTTGTACAAAATGAATCCAAGTGGATTGATGGCAAGCTGTATTACTTTGATAAGAATGGTTACAGAATCAATGACGTGACAAATATTTACAAATCCGGATATACAGTTGAAGTGGATCGTGTAAATGGTGTTATGACAATTTATGCAGATGCGAACCGTACAATTCCGGTTAAGACCATTCGTGTTTCAGTAGGCAATCCTGGAACAGATACTCCGACAGGTAGATATAAACTGACAAGATACAGCAGATGGCAGGCGCTTATGGGACCGTCCTGGGGACAGTATGGTACTCATGTAGATGGTGCTGGTCAGGGCGGAATTTTCGTCCATTCTATTGCATGCGGCTCAGCAAACAGCTATAATTTGCCGGTTAGTGCATATCTTAAGCTTGGAAGCCCAGCTTCCCATGGCTGTATCCGTACCTGTGTTGCCGATGCAAAATGGGTATATGAGAACTGCAATGGTTCCACTATTTATATTTTCGATGGAACCTATAAATCTGATGAGGTATTCAAAGGACCGCTGGGACGTCGCGCAATTACACCGCTGAGGGGAATTAAGAATGGCGGATACTACGATCCGACCGATCCGGCAGCTTAATAGCTTACTCTGAAAGATAGTTGTTGATAAAAAAACGACATAAAAAGCCAAAAAGAGTGTCTTAAAATTATCAGATTTGATGATTTTAAGGCACCTTTTTACTGTTTTGGAGAATAACATTGAAATTTGAAAATGGAAACTGTATAATAACAAAGTAACACATTTTTAACATCTTGTAAGAAACAAGCGAATAAGGGTAAACGGTAAACACTACTGGTCCGGTAAGGAACGTAACCTGAAACTGTTTATCAGGAGGAGATATGGGAAAATGGAAAAAATGGCTGTCTGCCGGTTTATTTACAGCTATGCTTGGAACTGCAATAATTGCAGGACCAACTGCAGATGTAAGTGCCAATGCAGGAAATAAGCCATATAATATTGAAAATGTTTCACCAGATGCGCATCTGGCACCAAGTGTAGGAGATTCCTCTTCCAAGACAAGCTCAAAGGCATGGCACAAAATTGACGGAGTCTGCTACAATGGAAGCGGAAAGAAAGTAGAAGGAGCCATTACCAGAGGCATGGATGTCTCAGAATGGCAGGGAAAGATCAATTGGAAGGAAGCCAAGAAAGATCTGGATTTTGCCTTTGTGCGTATTTCCTATGGAACCAGACATCTGGATGATTATTATGACTATAATATGACTGAGGCAGAAGCAGCAGATGTGCCGGTGGGAACTTATGTATACAGTCTTGCCAAGACAAACAAAGAAGCACTTGCTGAAGCGCAGCTGGCTATTCGTCAGATGCAGGGACATAAGGTTTCCTATCCGGTAGCTTTTGACCTGGAAGATGAAGCTACATTGGGAACCTTGACCAGAAAGGAAATTTCCCAGATTGCTCTCACATTCTGTGATGAGATCCGCAAGGCAGGATATACACCAATTCTCTACATGAATCTGAATTGGTATAATAATTTTGTAGACTGGAACGTTCTGGAAGGCTCCGGTCTGGATGTCTGGATTGCAAGCTACGGAGATACAATTCTTGCACCGAGCGCCAGCAAATACAAATACACCATCTGGCAGTGCACAGCTGGTGATGAAGTTCCAGGTATGATCAGTACCAAGAAGCTGATCAGCGGTGTTCCAAAAGAGAACAATGTGGATCTGAACTTTGGCTATGTAGATTATACAACCAAGGTTGTTCCCAGATGGAATTCTCAGGAAGGCTATACCCCTGCAAAACAGCCTTTATATTCAGATCCCAAGCTTCACAAGAATGGCTGGACCACTGTTAAAGGCAGAAAATATTACTACACAAATGATAAAAAGGCCAAAGGCTGGCTGGAAATTGATGGCAAGTATTACTGCTTTAGTTCCGTAGACGGACACTTATATAAAAGCAAGCTGATCAAGAAAGACGGCACTGCTTATTACGTGGACAAAAACGGCGTACGTGTAGAAAATAAAGTTGTGACAAAGAAAGGCAAGACCTACTATTTCGGAGCAGATGGCAAAGCCCTGACAGGTATGCGCAAGGTGGGCAGGAAATATTATTATTTCAGCACTACATCCTTTGCCATGGAAAAGAATTACAAATATGTAGCAGCCAACGGCAGCATTTACTATTTTGGAAGTAAAGGTTACCGTGCAAAGAACAAGTTTATCACCCTCACAGAGAATGGCAGGAAGAATACTTATTATTTTGGAAAAAATGGAAAGGCTTATAAGGGCTGGTACACTATCAAAGGAAAAAAATATTATTTCTACCGCGGAACGGGTGCTGGCGCAGGAGTACGTGCGCAGAACTTGAGCCTGACCAGTGCAGATGGACTCGTTTCCGTATTTAACAAAAATGGTGTATGTACCAAACAATACAGATAGGATGACCAGTAACAGTAACCAATAATCTTGATTTATCAGACGGAATCATGTATATTAGAGCGTGTTTGAAAGATCTCCCACAAATTGTGACGCACATCTTGCAGAAAACCTTTTTAAACACGTTCCAAGAAGTCGATAAGACTGTAAATTTGACTGAATATAAAATGAAAGATAAATAAGGAGAAAAGAAAATGGGAAAAATTAAAGTAACAAATTGTGATGATATTGAAGGATTAAAAGTAATCGAGCCAACCGTATTTGGAGATTCCAGAGGTTATTTTATGGAGACTTACAATTACAATGACTTCAAAGAGGCAGGAATTGACGTAGAATTCGTACAGGATAATCAGTCCAGCTCACGTTATGGTGTTCTTCGCGGTCTCCATTTCCAGCTTCATTATCCACAGGACAAACTTGTCCGCGTAGTAAACGGAGAAGTGTTTGATGTGGCTGTAGATTTAAGAGAGGGCTCCAAAACTTATGGAAAATGGTACGGAGTTGTTCTTTCAGCAGAGAATAAGAAACAGTTTTTTATTCCGAAAGGATTTGCACATGGCTTCCTGGTTCTTTCTGAGAATGCGGAGTTTACTTATAAATGCTCCGATTTTTATCATCCAAACGATGAGGGCGGTCTGATCTGGAATGATCCGGACATCAATGTACAGTGGCCGATTCCGGAAGGTATGGAGCTGATCTTCTCTGACAAGGATCAGAAATGGGGCAGCTTTAAGGAACTTAACAGATAGGAGACTGTAAATGCTTAAGTCTATTTTTTCCCTGCCGGCGGATTTATATAAAAACCGCCGGCTGGTTATGAAACTGGCAAAAAATGATTTCAAGACCCGATATGCAGGTTCTTATTTTGGAACCTTCTGGGCTTTCGTTCAGCCAGTGGTAACAATTCTGGTATACTGGTTTGTATTTTCAGTGGGGTTCCGGTCCAACACAGATGAACTGGGAGTCCCTTTTGTGCTTTATCTGGTAGCTGGTATTGTGCCCTGGTTTTTCTTTTCTGATGCGCTTTCCGGAGGTACCAATTCGCTTCTGGAATACAATTACCTTGTAAAAAAGGTAGTGTTCAACATTAGCGTCCTTCCAGTGGTAAAAATAATTTCCGCTTTATTTGTACATGGCTTTTTTGTACTTCTGGCAATTATTCTTTATATATGTAACGGAAGATTTCCTGACTGGTACTACCTTCAGATATTGTATTATAGTGCATGCGTCTTTTTTCTTGTGTTGGGACTTTGCTATGCTACCAGCGCAATTGCAGTCCTTTTCCGCGATCTGAACCAGATTATTGGTATCGGATTACAGGTTGGAGTATGGTTGACTCCTATTATGTGGGTGTCAGAGAGCATGATCGGTACCAACAGCCTTCTATACAAAATTCTTCAGCTGAATCCTGTATTTTATATTGTATCAGGATATCGTGACGCATTTATTATCAAGCGCTGGTTCTTCGAAAGACCAGTCTGGACATTATATTTCTGGGTATTTGCCATCTGCTGCTTCCTGTTTGGAAACTGGATTTTTAAGCGGCTTCGGGTTCATTTTGCAGATGTTCTGTAAAAAGAAGAAAAGCAGTTATGAATCGAAATGTATTCAGCGAAGAGGAAAGGTAACGGCTCATGAGACATGTTCGATGAAGTACAGAACTGTAGAAGAACTGAGCAGTTATGATGCGGATAGAAAAGAAAGGAAACAACGTGGAAAGTAAAAACGCCATTGAAATAAGAAATTTGTCCAAGATGTATAAGCTCTATAACAGACCACTGGATCGCCTGAAGGATTCTCTGGGGCTTAGTCGTAAGAAGCTGTATAAAGAGCATTATGCACTTAAGGATGTTAGTTTTGATATTGGAGAAGGAGAATGCGTTGGTATTATTGGAACAAACGGCTCCGGAAAATCCACTATTCTGAAAATTATTACCGGTGTACTGGCTCCTACAGCTGGAACCGTAACCGTAAATGGAAGAATTTCGGCTCTTCTGGAACTGGGAGCCGGATTTAATCCGGAATATTCTGGTATGGAAAATATTTTCCTGAATGGTACCATGTTAGGCTTTTCCGAAGAAGAAATCAACGCAAGGCTGGATGAAATCCTCAGTTTTGCAGATATTGGTGACTTTATCCATCAGCCGGTAAAGACCTACTCCAGTGGTATGTTTGTACGCCTGGCCTTTGCTGTGGCTATCAACATAGATCCGGAGATCCTGGTAGTGGATGAAGCACTTTCTGTAGGTGATGTATTTTTTCAGGCGAAATGCTATCATAAGTTTGAGGAATTTAAGAAACAGGGCAAAACTATTTTGTTTGTAAGTCACGACCTGGGAAGCATTTCCAAATACTGCGATCGTGTTATTCTTTTGAATCAGGGTGTCATGCTGGACGAGGGTACGCCTAAAGCTATGGTAGACATGTATAAGCAGCTTTTGGTACATCAGGATCCGGTGAAACAGGCAGAAGGCTCAGAGACAAAGAAAGAAGACTGGAAACAGGGATTCCTTGTGAACCCGAACACATTGGAGTATGGGGAAAAACAGGCTGAGATCACAGACTTCGTTGTAATGGATTCCAAGAGCCTTCAGACCAACACGATCGAGAAGGGGTCTAAATTTCAGATTAAAATGCGCATTCATTTTCATGAAAGCATTCAGCAGCCTATTATGGCTTTCACATTCAAGAATATTCAGGGAACTGAGATCACAGGAACCAACACTATGTATGAAGGTGTGAATGTGGAACACACAGACGCAGGGGATGAGTGTGTAGTGGTTTTTGAGCAGAAAATGGATATGCAGGGTGGGGAATATCTTCTCTCCTTTGGCTGTACCGGCTATCGGAATGGAGATTTTACCGTATTCCATCGTTTATATGATGCATGCAACATAACTGTGGTTTCTTCCAAAAATACAGTTGGATTCTACGATATGAATTCCAAAGTGTGGATAGAGGAATAATAAAATATGCAGGAAAAAATCGGAAACGTAACATTAGATTATGAATATTACCCAGGCGAGGATCTGTACAGTGATGGTCCTGTGGAAGAAGAACTTCTGGAAATTGCGAAAAATTATCAGGAGAAGGAACTAAACCAGTTGATCTATGAGCGAAACAGCTGGCCGGTCCTTTATCATTTTTCACATATTCGCCAGAATATTCTGGAGTGGCTTCCTATCACAAAAGAACAGAAGGTTCTGGAAATCGGGTCCGGATGTGGACCGATCACAGGAGTTCTCGCGCGAAAAGCCAAAAGTGTCACCTGTATCGATCTGTCAAAAATGCGCAGCACCATCAATGCATATCGAAATCGCGAATGTGATAATGTGAAAATTATGGTAGGAAATTTTCAGGATGTGGAGAGTAGCCTTACTGAGAAATATGATTACATTACCCTGATCGGTGTGTTTGAATATTCCCAGGGCTATATCGGGACAGCACAGCCTTATGTGGAAATGCTCCGACGCATTGCCCGCCATCTGGCACTGGGAGGCAGAATCGTGATCGCGATTGAGAACCGACTTGGCCTGAAATACTGGGCCGGCTGCACCGAAGATCATGTGGGAAAATATTTTGAAGGACTGGAGAACTATCCGGATACCAGAAGTGTGCGGACTTTTTCCAGAAAGGAACTGTCTGATATTATTGACCAGGCTGGTGAATTTAAGACCACTTTCTATTATCCATATCCGGATTATAAATTCCCGATGACTATTTATTCAGACAAGCGTCTGCCGAAGAAAGGCGAGCTTCGGGATAATTTCTGCAATTTTGACCGTAACAGAATACAATTGTTCAATGAGGGAAAAGTATACGATTCCCTCACTGATGCAGGACTTTTTCAGGAATTTTCCAATTCATTCCTGGTGATTGTGGAAAGGAAGGAAAACAAATGAAAGAGATTATTTTCAGTAAATATTCCAATGAAAGAAGCCGTTCCTTCGCAATTCGCACTGACATTGTGGAAGAAGATGGGAAAAGATGGCTGGAGAAAAAATGGCTGTATCCGGAAGGAAAAGAACATGTTCTTCGCATGAAAAAATGGAATCAGAAGCTTGATCAGATGTATGGGGAAGTTCCGTTTCTGAGCAACAAGTGCGAGATAGGCGAAGACTGTGCTTATTTTGAGTATCTGGAACAGGAGAATCTTGCAGAATATCTGGATGATCTGCTGGGAAAGGGAGAAAAGGAAAAAGCTGAGAAAATTTTTACGGAATATCTGGAAAACGTACAGAAGCTTCACAGCAAAAAGCCGTTCACAATAACTGAGGAATTCAAAAATGTTTTCGGTGATGTGCCTATGCCTGGCGGACTGACATGTACAGATGTTACGAATATTGATATGATCTGTGACAATGTTGTAATGACCCGTCCATATACACTTCTGGACTATGAATGGACATTTGAGTTTCCTGTTCCCTGTGAATTTGTACTGTATCGGATCATCCATTACTATATACAGACGCATAAAGTGCGTGAAGTGCTGAATGCAGCCGGATTTTATGAGAAATTTGGTATTTCAGAAGTGATGAGAACCAGTTTTTCCAGAATGGAAAGCGGTTTTCAGGTATATATCACAGGCACGCATGTTCCTATGAGGGAGATGTATGCCACAATGACTCCAGGGGTGGAATATTTGTCCCTGAGTAATCTGGGACCGCTGCAGGTATATTTCGCGGAACAAAGAGGTATGTATTCCGAAGCAAGTTCTGTAAAAAGGCCTATTATGGCCGGAAAGGTAAAATGCACCTTGAATCTGCCGAAAAGCTGCAGGTTTATAAGAATTGATCCAGGTGATCATCCGTGTACGGTACATCTTGCAGCAATCCGCTTTGACAGGATGCCTGCTTCCATGGATGGGGTTCTGACACCCGATGGAACAATCTGCGGCAGCTGGGCCTTCCTTTCACGGTTTGATCCCTGCATTGTAGATATAGAGGTTCCGGAAGGTGCTAAGAATCTTACACTGAACCTGGAGATTGATGAGGCAAAAGAAGATATGCTGAATGAGATCCGTGCCCTTGAGGTGAGAAGCCATAGTCTTAAAGGAGTGCTTGGAGAGCGGGCGAGAGAAGCAGTGGACCGTCTGAAAAATGGTCGGGAATCTTCTGCAAAGAAAGGAAAGTAGAATGAATCAAAAGGTAATGCTGGTTGAAAAAGAACGGTTTCTTTTGAATGATAATTGCAAATATATGATCACAGGAAGGGTTTCAAAGGAAGCAGATATAGAGTGTTATCTGGATGGTATCCGCCTTCTTTCTGAGGCAAACCTGATTACTGTGATGACCGGATTTATGAGGGCTGTGGAGACGAAAAATCCAGGAGGCAAATGGGTGGAGGTATTAGTTACCCTGCCTGAAAATCTGCAGAGTTACAAAAAACTTGAGGTGTACGCTGTTAATGGAAAGGAGCGTTTCCTCTGGTATAAGATGAAAACCCCGGATCTTATGAGAAAACAGGGAAAACCTCAGCTTTTTGTAGATGGGGAATCTATAGTCAGAGAACAGAAGAAGGTTATCCTTGCCGGCTGGGCAGTAGGAACCACACCGGTTTCCCTGCAGGTATATGATGAAAATAAAAAGCCTGTGAAAATAACCCTGAAGCGGAATACCCGAATGGACGTGGCTGAAATGTTTCGGGAATGCGAAGTGAATAAGGATTGCGGATTCCATATCCAGGCAGAAAATGTATCTGGAAAGAAGGCTTATCTTGTTGCAAAGGATGAGAACGGAAAAAAGGCAGTCTACCAGATTGGTATTTCAAAGGGCGAACGCTTTAAGGCAAAAGCCAGCCTTTATTCGAAAAAGGCAATGGAGAATTATCGTTCCAATGGTATTCATACTGTGATCCGGAAGTCTCTGATCAAGCTGGAAGCGTTGAGCAAGGGAGACGGTCTTTACCAGACCTGGCTGAAGGAGAACAGGGTTACTAAGAAAGAACTGAATCAGCAGAGAAAGACTGTTTTTCAGGAGAACATTAAGTTTAGCCTTGTGGTTCCTCTCTATAAGACGGATAAGTATCTTTTGAAGGCTCTTGTGGATTCTGTGCTGGCGCAGACATACAGTAACTGGGAACTTTGTCTTTCAGATGGAAGCGGAGCAGATTCTCCAATCCGCAGTATTCTGGAAGAGTATCAGAAAAAGGATCCAAGGATCAAAGTTGTTTTCAATGACAAACAGCTGCAGATTTCAGACAATACAAATGCTGCTATTGGAATTGCCACTGGAAATTATATTGCATTTGCAGATCATGATGATACCCTGGCAGAGGAAGCTTTTTATCAGATGGCAAAGGAGATTTCACAGCATCCGGAGGCGGATCTTATTTATTCTGATGAGGATATTATTGATATAAGAGGAAATCGGCTTTTCCCTCATTTTAAGCCGGATTTTAACCCTGATTATCTGTGCTGCGTAAATTATATCTGCCATCTGGTGGTTGTAAAGAGAACGCTTCTCGACCGAACAGGGCTTCTGCGGCCAGAATATGACGGTTCTCAGGACTTTGATTTTCTGCTTCGCTGCACGGAGCATACAGACAGTGAGAAAATCCGCCATATTCCCAAAATTCTGTATCACTGGAGAAGCCATGAGGGTTCCACAGCGGGAAATCCGGATGACAAGCCATATGCAGTGATCGCAGGAGAAAAGGCACTTGCAGGGCATTATGAGCGCATGGGAATTAAGGCAGAGGTGGAATACACTGGATGCCCGGTCGTTTTCAGAACCCGTTTTGTTATAGAGGGTGACCCGAAGGTATCCATTCTGATTCCGAATAAGGATCATACAGAGGATCTGAATAAATGTGTGACTTCCATTCTGGAGAAGAGCACCTGGAAAAATATCCAGATTATCGTAATTGAGAATAACAGTGAGAGGGAAGAGACCTTCCACTATTATGAGAAACTTGAGAAGCGGTATCCTCAGGTAAAAGTGGTTACATGGGATGGTCCCTTCAACTATTCAGCAATCAACAATTTTGGTGCAAAATATGCGGATGGAGATTATTTCCTTCTGCTCAATAATGATACAGAGGTTATTACTCCAGAGTGGCTGGAGAACATGATGGGCTATTGCCAGAGAGAGGATGTGGGCATTGTAGGTGCCAAGCTCCTTTACCCGGATAATACGGTTCAGCATGCTGGTGTCGTGGTAGGAATCGCAGGTTTTGCAGGACATATTCTTACCGGATATGACAGATATGCCACAGGATATTTGTGGAGACTGGCAACTACACAGGATGAGAGTGCAGTAACAGGCGCCTGTCTGATGGTGAAGCGAAGCGTTTTT
Source organism: Ruminococcus sp. RTP21484sp1_RTP21281st1_A8_RTP21281_210402 (assembly GCF_040914025.1). NCBI lineage: Bacteria > Bacillati > Bacillota > Clostridia > Eubacteriales > Oscillospiraceae > Ruminococcus > Ruminococcus sp. RTP21484sp1_RTP21281st1_A8_RTP21281_210402. Next base: position 14,206 of record NZ_JBCPGE010000034.1, on the reverse strand, counting down.
GAGGAACTTCATGGGCTGGATGAAAGCTTTGCAGTGGGACTGAATGATATTGACTTCTGTCTTAGGGCAAGGGCACTTGGTAAATTGGTTGTATTTACTCCGGAGGCCTGCCTGTACCATTATGAATCTAAGTCACGCGGACTGGAGAATACGCCGGAGAAGAAGGCGCGTCTTCAGAAAGAGGTGGATCATTTCCGGGAACGTTACGGAGATTTTCTGAAAAAGGGTGATCCGTATTACAATCCGAATCTGAGTATTGTGAGAGGGGATTGTGCATTCAGGATGGCGTATGAGAAGAAGGATGAAATAGTTTGATGCAGAACTAATATAAAAACCCAGTCGGGAGAGGAAGATACCCTGTCCTGACTGGGCTTTTTATTAGGATTTTACAATTTTCACGATCCTCCAGATCAAAAGAATCAGAAGAAGTAAGAATACACCGGCAATTACAAAATACGGAATTTCAGTGTGATTATCGGAGTAGTCCTTGGCCGCCTGCATGTGCTGCTGACCTTCCTGGACGGAAGCAGTATCATCAGACTGAACAACTTCAAGGACTGCAGATCCCACAGAAGTGCCGTTAAAAAGGTAGGTGCGGTCAATCTGGTCGCCGTTCTGGGAATCTTCTGTGGTAAGGCTATCGGCACCGGTGCCGGCTGGAACTACTACGTCACCGCCGGAGATAATGCTGAAATCGCTGTCTCCAAGGGATAAAGTTACAAACTGATCGAATCCATAATTGAGAATAGAGGCTGCATCAGGAGCTGTCTGACCGGAAGCACCTTTCAGGACTACGCTGATCAGAGTCATGCCATTTCGTTGGGCTGCACATACCAGTGTACTTCCGGAGGCTTCCGTATAACCTTCCTTACCGCCGATACATCCTTCGTAAAATCCAGTGCTGCCAGTATCTGTCATGGTGAATTTGCTGGTCAGGTTACGGGCTGCCGCTTTATTGGTGGCAGGGATCGTGTAGCTGGTGGCTGCTGCGATGGTTCTGAAAGACTCATTCTGGATGGCGGCTTGCATGATCAGCGCCATGTCGTGGGCTGTAGTGTGCTGGTTGTCATCCGGAAGTCCGGTGGGATTCGTGAATACGGTATTGGTACATCCAAGCTCCTGTGCCCGGGTATTCATCTGCTGGACAAAGCCGTCTACAGAACCGCCTACATGCTCTGCAATCTGCAGTGCAATATCATTGGCAGAGGCAACCATAATGGCATACAGGCACTGCTCTACAGTGAAGACTTCGTCAACCTGTGAGGAAATACTGGCACCACCGTCTGTGACACCGGAAACTCCGGTGGCGGTCATGGTAACCTCATCTGTGAGCTGTGTATTTTCAAGAGCCAGAAGACAAGTCATGATCTTGACTGTACTTCCGGGGAAAAGTACTTCGTCTGCATTCTTGGAATAGAGAATGGTATTGGTGGTATTCTCCATGACTACAGCCGCTTCAGAAGAAATATCGGAAGCCTGGGGCCATCCGGAAATGGAATTGGTAGATATGGTACTTGATGCTTCAACTGCTGCACTCTGGTCTGCCTCTTCTGCAGATATGGGAACCTGGAAAAGAAGAGATGCGAAAAGACCAAGAGCCAGAAAAACTGAGGTTATCTTTCGCTTTTTCATAGTATAATGAACTCCTGTATTAAAATAATGGTATCTGCAGTGATGTCTGTGAACAGCATCGTAACACTCTTTCTGACAGTGCAGATACAATTCTGCTGCAAGTATAACATATAGTATATTTTTCCTGTAAAATAAAAAAATATAATACAAATATAATCATATCCTAAAATGTGGTTCAATTCAACCTTTCTTTTACAGCTTCCTTGCAAAATTGTTTCTTCAATGTTAAAATAGGGTCATTATAAAAGCAAAGGATTTTAATATGAGCGATAAAAACGGATCAGAGGGACGGATCCAGTGGTCTCGTTTCTTCAAAAAATTATCTCCTTACATGATCCAGAAGGGACTTTTGTATCTGAAGCATTATGGTCCCAGGGAGTTCTGGATACGGCTGCACGAGCGCTTTGAGCCGGAGGAGATCCCTTATGGTCCCTGGTACGCGGCATATGTGCCGGACCAGACGGTCCTTGACAAACAAAGAAAGAAAAAATTTGCTTACGCACCTCTTATCAGCGTGGTAGTTCCGGCTTATCGTACTCCGGAATTATTCTTGCGGCAGATGATTGATTCATTGGAAGCACAGACCTATGAGAGCTGGGAGCTTTGCATTGCCAATGGAAGTCCGGAAGATCAGTCTATGAGAAAAGTGCTGGAAGAATACAGCAGCAGGGACAGGAGAGTACGCTGGCAGGAGCTCACTGAGAATAAAGGGATTGCAGAGAACACCAATGCTGCATTTGCCATGGCAAAGGGAGAATTTGTAGGGCTTCTGGATCATGATGATCTTCTTGCGCCAAATGCTCTTTACGAGGTTGTGAATGCACTGAACCAGCATGAGCACGGGGATGCAGTATACACAGATGAGGATAAAGTGACTGCTGAACTGGACGAGCATTTTCAGCCGCATCTGAAGCCGGATTTTAATATTGATCTGCTTCGTTCCAATAACTATATTTGTCACTTTTTTGTTGTGCGGCGGCAGCTGGTAGAAGAAGTGGGCGGATTCCGCAGGGAATTTGACGGTGCACAGGACTATGATTTTATTTTCCGTTGTGTGGAAAAAGCCAGGGAAGTGGTGCATGTACCGGAGATTTTGTACCATTGGCGTACCCACAAGGCATCTACTGCTGATAATCCTGCAAGTAAGATGTACGCTTTTGAAGCAGGCAAACGTGCTATCGAGGCGCATCTTGAGAGGACTGGAGTAAAAGGCACTGTAAGCCATACTCCGGATCTTGGATTTTACAGAGTGAAATACCCGGTACAGGGACATCCGCTTGTTTCCATTATCATTCCCAATAAAGACGAGAAGGAAACTCTGGAGAAATGCCTGGAATCTATTAAGAAGAACACACTCTACGACAATTATGAGATCATTATCGTGGAGAATAACAGCACTACAGATGAGATTTTTGATTATTACAGGAAGATTTCAGAGGATCCCAGGATCCATCTGATCTGCTGGAAAAAGGAATTCAACTATTCCGCGATCAACAACTTTGGGGTTAAAAATGCCAGAGGTGAATATCTCCTTTTTCTGAATAATGATGTAACGGTCATTACAGAGGACTGGATGGGAGAAATGCTGGGGGTGTGTCAGCGAAGAGAAGTGGGAGCAGTAGGTGTGAAACTGATCTATCCGGACAATACCATCCAGCACGCAGGCTGTGTGATCGGAATTGGTGGAATTGCAGGTCATATGTTTGTGGATATGCCTGCGGATCGTACCGGATATCTCCACAAGGCGTCTATTTTACAGGATATGAGCGCTGTAACTGCAGCCTGTATGATGATGAAGCGCAGTGCTTTTGACAAAGTGGGCGGCTTCACAGAAGAACTTGCAGTCGCCTTTAACGATGTGGATCTGTGCCTGAAGACTACGAAAGCAGGTTATCTGGTGGTTTATGATCCTTATGCAAGGCTTTACCATATGGAATCCAAGACCCGCGGAGCAGAGAACAATGAGGTGAAAGTCAGACGTTTCCAGCGGGAAATCGAATATATGAGATGTAACTGGATCGATATTCTGAAGAACGGTGATCCCAATTATAATAAGAATCTTTCCCTGACCAAGTGGAATTATTCTTTAAGACCACTTCCGGGCATGACCGGCAAAAAGGAGGAAGACTAAGAAGACATTATGCAGGAAGTATCAGTCATTATTCCCAATTATAATGGGATGGCATATCTGGAGGGTGTGCTTTCAAGCCTGGAGCAGCAGGCGTTTCAGAATTTTGAGACCATTCTGGTGGACAATGGATCCTCAGATGGAAGCGTTGCCTTTGTAATGGGGAACTTTCCCTGGGTACACATTGTGGAGCTGCCAGATAATTTCGGCTTTTCAAGAGCTGTAAATGAGGGGATTTATGCATCACGGACACCTTATGTGCTCCTTTTGAATAACGATACAGAAGTAGATAAGAATTTTGTGGGGGAAATGCTGGCAGCTATAAAGCGTCATAAGAAGGCCTTCTCCTGCAGTGCAAGGATGATCTGTTATCATGACCGGAATAAACTGGATGATGCAGGAAATTATTATTCTGCTCTTGGCTGGGCATATGCCCGGGGCAAAGGAAAGGATATTCATTCCTTTGAGAAGGAAGGGCGGATATTTGCTTCATGCGCTGGCGCAGCTATTTACCGTAAGAAGGTTTTTGAGAAAATCGGATATTTTGATGAAGAGCATTTTGCATATCTGGAAGATATTGATGTGGGCTATCGTGCCAGGATCTTTGGATATGAGAACTGGTATGTGCCAGCTGCACTGGTCTATCATGTAGGCAGCGGAACAAGCGGATCCAGATACAATCAGTTTAAGACCAGATATTCTTCAAGAAATAATATTTATCTGATCTACAAAAATATGCCGGTTCTTCAGATTATTTTGAATCTTCCTTTTCTGGTGCCGGGCTTTGGCATGAAGATCCTGTTTTTTTCCCAGAAGGGAATGGGCAGGGAGTATGTGGCAGGAATCAAAAATGGGTTCCAGATCAGTCATAGAAATAAAAAAGTGAAGTTCCACATGAGAAATCTTGGAAGATACGCCAGAATCCAGCTGGAACTGTGGTGGAATATAATTTACAGATTTATGGTATAAAAAGTTTGTGCAGAAGTGATTCGTTATTATTTCGTAACTATTTTTCGTGTTAATGTATGAAGAATTTATTGCAATTCTGTTTTATCTATTATAAGATAGAGGAAGTCACAGACCGGAGAGTGTTGGAAAAAGGCTTTAGAGCCTGTTTGAAAAAGCATTCCCGCAATCTGCACGCCCCACTTTGCGGTATATTTTGCCCGAATTCGGTTGCCGTAGCCCGCTACGGCGCCCTCATCCGGACAAAATCTCCCACAAATTGTGACGCACATCTTGCAGAAAGCCTTTTTCAAACACGCTCTAAAGCGTAAGATGTGGATGAAACGCGCAGCAGGAACAGGTTTGTGAAGGTTGCTGTGAGTGACAAACCCGGCAACATGTGAAGAAGGGCAGAGGTGGCAGAGATTGATTAAAGATAATCAGAAGAACTTCAGTCGGCTCCATGTCGTTATAGATGCCTGTGTAATTACGTTATCTTATATGTTTGCCTGGGCGCTGAGATTTATCGGACCTTTTGCAGCAAATGCTGTCCGGGCCAGAAGTTTCCAGCAGTATATGTCTGCACTGGTATTTATCCTGCCGGCGTATATTCTGCTGTATCATGCGTTTTCGCTGTATGAACCAATGCGGATGCAGGGAAGACGTCTTGTGCTGTCTAATATTGTGAAAGCCAATTCTCTTGGTATTCTGATCACTACATTTATTTTGTATACCATTGAAGAAGGCGATATTTCCCGTTCTGTACTGTATATGTTTTACGGAATCTGCATTGTGGCAAGCTGGGGAGCAAGAATGTTCATTTTCTACAGCCTGCGCAAAATGCGAAAGAAAGGACTGAACCAGAAACAGGTAGTGCTGGTTGGGTACAGCCGGGCAGCAGAAGAGTATATTGATCGCATTCAGCAGAACCCTCAGTGGGGATATGTGGTAAGAGGCATTCTGGATGACAATATTACTGCAGGTACCATGTATAAAGGCGTCAAGGTGATCGGAAGAATTGCCAATCTAAACGTGATCCTGCCGGAGAACAGGCTTGACGAGATTGCGATTACACTGGGATTAAGTGAATATTACCGACTGGAGGAGATTGTAGCGCTTTGTGAGAAATCAGGAGTGCATACAAAATTTATTCCGGATTATAATAAGATTATTCCTACGAAACCATATACAGAGGATATTCTGGGACTTCCGGTGATCAATATCCGGTATGTTCCTCTTAGTAATACTTTTAATGCCATGATAAAAAGAATAATGGATATCTGTGGCTCCATTATTGGAATCATTGTGGCGTCGCCGATCATGCTGGTACTATGTGCGCTGATAAAGCTCACTTCTCCTGGACCGCTGATCTACCGTCAGGAACGTGTGGGTCTCCATAATCAGACTTTCTGGATGTATAAATTCCGTTCTATGGAGATTCAGCCGGAGGCAGAGGAGAAGAAAGCCTGGACAGTAAAAAATGATCCCAGGGTTACAGCAATCGGCAGATTTATGCGAAGAACCAGCCTTGATGAACTTCCCCAGCTTTTTAATATTTTAAAGGGAGATATGAGTCTGGTAGGGCCAAGACCTGAGAGACCATTTTTTGTGGAAAAGTTCCGTGAAGAGATTCCGAGATATATGGTGAAGCACCAGGTAAGACCCGGGCTGACCGGATGGGCACAGGTAAACGGATACAGAGGTGACACTTCCATCCGCAAGAGGATTGAGTGTGATCTTTACTATATCGAGAACTGGACTGTAGGGCTTGATATCAAGATAATGTTTATGACGATCTTTAAAGGATTCATTAATAAGAATGCGTATTGAGAAAGGAAAGAAAAATGGCAAGACCTGGTAGAAAAAAGAGGACTGCTTTGTTTATTGTGGAAATTATCTGTCTTTTGCTGTTTATTGGCGGATTGTATGTATATGGACAGATTGATTCCAGATTGAACAAGATTGAGACACCTCAGCTGGATGAGAGCAAGATTGTTACGAATGTGACAGCACCACAGATGTCTGGCTATACAACTTATGCACTTTTCGGAATCGACCAGCGTTCCAAGAATGCTGCGCTTGATGCACAGAACAGTGATACCATTATCATTGCAAGTATTAATAATGATACCAAAGAGGTGAAGCTTGCTTCCGTATATCGTGATACTCTTCTGGATATTGGAAATGATACTTATACCAAGGCAAATGCTGCTTACGCATATGGTGGTCCGGAACAGGCCATTTCCATGCTGAATACCATGCTTGACCTGAAAATTACGGATTACGTAACTGTTAATTTTAATGCAATGGTAGCTGCAATAGATGCACTTGGCGGTCTTGATATTCCTCTTTCCTATGCGGAAATGGTGTTTATGAATGACTATTGTATAGAAACTTCCCAGGAGACCGGCAAAAGCTACACGCCAGTAGAACTGCCGGATCCCAAGCCGGAGAACGAGGAGGAAATCCTTGGAACATACCATCTGAATGGTGTACAGTCAGTTTCTTACTGTCGTATCCGTTACACTGCAAGCATGGATATGGGACGTACTGAGCGTCAGCGCCGTGTGATCGGAATGATGGTTGACAAAGCAAAGGCAGCAGGAATTACCACCATTTTCAATATTATGGACGAGGTATTTCCTATGATTTCCACATCCATCACGAAGACTGAGATTCTGAACCTGATTCCGACGCTGATGGGGTATAACATTGCAGATACTACCGGTTTCCCAGCCAAGTACAAATTTGCGGATGTGAAGAAGGCCAGCATGGTTGTTGCAGACACGCTGGAGGATAATGTAAAGGAACTTCATAAGTTTCTGTATGGTGCTGATGAGAATTACCAGCCGTCACAGAACATCGTGGAGGCGAATGCCCGGATCATTGAGCTTGTAGGCGGTGCAGATACCTTGGTTGACCAGTCTCCGATTGCAAGTAATGAAGCAGGAAATTCTTCTGATATTGTATGGCAGGGTGACGGAAGCGGAAACTATGATTACAACGATTATGGTGGAAGCGATTACGACAATAGCTATGATAACAGCTACGACAACAGCTATGATAACAGCTACGACAATAGCTATGACAGCGGAAACGACTATAGTGGAGACGATAGCGGCGATTATAGCGATGGCAGTTATGACAGTGGAAGTGATTCTGGAAGCAGTTACGATAATGGAGGAGACTACAGCGGCGGAGATTATAGTGGAGACAGCTCCGGCGATGGCGGTTTCGAAGATGGAAGCGGATATTGATCAGTAGATAAATATTCCATGATTGAAAATTTAAAGGGACCATCCGAAAGGAAGTGGTCCCTTTTTCGCGAAAAGGATGTGCGCTCTGCCAGCATTGTTACCATATTGCGAAAGTATATTTATTCGTGCAGAACCTGAAAGAGGAGAGATACTATGGAAACAGTTGACGTAATTATTCCTGCATACCGTCCGGGAAAAGAATTTGAGAAGTTGTTGGATTCTCTTTCCACACAGAATTATCCAGTGGAAAAAATTCTTGTTATGAATACAGAAGAGAAATTCTGGAACACGGCCTGGGAGAAAAAATTTCCAAAAGTGGACGTGGTACATTTGAAAAAGGCGGATTTTGACCACGGTGGAACCAGATGCCGGGGAGCAAGACTGTCTGATTCAGATATTATGGTATTTATGACTCAGGATGCAGTTCCGGCAGACAGAAATCTGATTGGAAATCTGATCCGTCCACTGCAGGAAAATTCCAAAGTTGGAGCTGCCTACGCAAGACAGCTGGCTCGGGAGGACTGTGCTTACCTGGAAAAATACACCAGAAGATTTAATTATCCGGAAACTTCTTCTATAAAATGGGAAAAAGATACTGGCATATATGGAATAAAAACTTATTTTTGCTCCAATGTGTGTGCAGCTTATAAGAAAAGTATTTATGAGGAAATTGGCGGTTTTGTAAAAAAAGCTATTTTTAATGAAGACATGATCTATGCAGGAACTATGGCAAAGCGGGGATATGGAATTGCCTATGCTGCAGATGCCTGTGTGATCCATTCACACAATTATTCATGCAGACAGCAGTTTCACCGGAATTTTGATCTGGGTGTTTCCCAGGCAGATCATCCGGAGATTTTTGAGGGAGTACCATCAGAGGGAGAGGGACTTCGCCTTGTGAAAAAGAGCCTGGCTTATCTTATAAAAACAGGGCATATCTGGCTGGTTCCCAAGCTGGCAGGGCAAAGTGGCTTCAAATATATGGGATATTTTCTTGGAAAAAGATATAAAAAGCTGCCGAAAAAGGTGATTTTGTTTTGTACTATGAACCGTGAATATTGGAAAAACGAGTAACTGTTCAGTGTTTTTACAGTTATGCACTTCGTGAATAGGGACTGTGGCTATGAAAGGTGACACTTTTTTTCGTGTCACCTTTTCTTAATGAATCTATCACATTTTCAACACAATTGCTTGCTAAACTTGTATCATAAATAAAAGAAAATGTTACAGAATGCTGCAGATTCCAACGTGAACAGCAGCACTGTTTATGAACATAGAAGGGAGCAGAAAATGAGTGATGAATGGAATTGGGGACAGGAGCCAGAGAAAACGGATGGCAGCTCCCAACAGCCAGAGAATACAGATGAATCCGGATCGGCTGCATCGGATCAGACAGCGGCCCCCGAAGATGAATTGAATGAAAATGTAACTTATCATTACAGATATACCAGCAGCAGAAATTCAGATGGTGCAGGAAGCACAGACAATGGAAATTATTACGCTTCCAGCAATAATTCAGATACTTCCGGAAATTCATCCAAAGACAGCGGTTTTGAGTCCCAATCTTCGGAACCCAGATATGCGCATTATCAGGTTGATGAACAGGAGAAGAAGCCTGAGGAAAAAAAGAAAGGAAGACATCACAGACTTCATAATGATAAGGCAGCATCTTCCGGTTTGGGAAGGAAAGCAGGAAATACTATTACGCTGGCTGTGATTTTTGGTCTGGTGGCAGGTCTGGTATTTCAGGCAGTGAATATGGTGTCGGATAAATATTTTAAGAAAGAAACTCAGACTGCAGTAGGGTCTGCAGAGACACTTACTTCTTCAGCATCTGCCAGTACTACGGCAGAAGAAAGCACAGATGCAGGCGAAGGCATCAATGCAGAAATCGTAGCAAATGAAAAAGGTCCCGTTGCAGGGGTTGCCCAGGCTGCAATGCCCTCAGTCGTGGCAATCACTTCAGTAAGCATGCAGGAAATTCGCAGCTTTTTCGGCTATGGAATGGAATATCCCAGTACAGGAAGCGGTTCTGGTATTATTGTCGGAGAGAATGATGATGAACTTCTCATTGCTACCAACAATCATGTAGTGGAGGGCGCTACTACACTGAGTGTCTGCTTTATCGGAAGTGATGTGGTAAGTGCAGAACAGGAAACTGAGAATTATATAAATGGAAATGGAGACTTGAATATTGATGGTGCAGTTTCCGCAAAGATAAAAGGAACTGACGAGGATACAGACCTTGCGGTGATTGCAGTTGAAAAAAGTGACATTCCGGAAGAAACCATGAGCCAGATTAAAATTGCCCAGCTTGGCAATTCGGATGATCTTGCTGTTGGTGAGCAGGTGGTTGCCATTGGTAATGCACTTGGTTATGGTCAGACTGTAACATCTGGCTGGGTAAGTGCCCTGGATCGCACTGTTCAGTCCGATTCCAATACTTATGAGGAGCTGATCCAGACAGATGCAGCAATTAATCCTGGCAACAGTGGTGGTGCCCTTTTAAATATGCAGGGAGAATTGATTGGAATTAACTGTGCCAAAATTGCATCAAGCAGTATAGAGGGAACCGGATATGCCATTCCGATTTCCAAGGCACAGCCCATTCTGGAAGAACTTATGAATCGTAAGACAAGGGATAAAGTTTCAGATGAGTCACAGATTGGCTATCTGGGAGTTAAATTCGCCGATCTTTCCAGAGAAGCAATCCAGATGTATAATATGCCATCTGGTGCATTTGTTATGGATGTGTATCCGGGAGAGGCAGCAGATAATGCCGGAATCCAGAAAAGTGATATTATTACCAAGCTGGATGGCCAGAAGGTTTCAAGTAAGGCTGATATCAACGATAAGCTTCAGTATTATTCAGCTGGTGAAGAAATCGAAATTGAGGTGGCACGGTTAAATAACGGAGAGTATGAGGAATCGACAGTAACTGTTACATTGAGTGCAAGACCGGATGGTAATCAGTAATATGCAAGGGGAGCTGATAAGGCTCCCCTTTTCACATTTTATAAAAAGTTAATTTCTAAATCAGAGAAAAGTATGGTACAATAAGAAAACAAAAATGATTTTTACATAAGATAGGAAAGACTGCTGGTTAGCCTGATAACAGCAGCAGGAAAGGAAATAATTATATGACTGAACATTTTGACGATGAAAAAGACGAAATCATCGATGGCGATATAACAGAGAAGAACGATGATCACGAAGATGACAGCGATTATGAGAAATTCTGTTTTCTCTGTCATCGTCCGGAGAGCCAGGCAGGCAAAATGATCGAGCTTCCTAACAATATACATATCTGTAATGATTGTATGCAGAAAAGCTTTGACACCATGACCCAGCAGATGAATAACGGACTGAATCTGAACGATCTTCTTAATATGCCTAATGTGAGTATGATCAATCTTGGCAGTATTCAGGATGCAATTCCTCGTCCGAAGAAAGTAAAGAAGAAAAAAGAAGATGCCAGGCCAGAGATTGATCTTAAGAAGATCCCGGCACCACATAAGATCAAGGCAAGCCTTGACGAATATGTAATTGGTCAGGAGAGAGCCAAGAAAGTAATGTCTGTTGCTGTCTATAATCATTATAAGCGTGTGGCTACAGACACTATGGATGAGATTGAGATAGAGAAGTCCAATATGCTGATGATCGGACCTACCGGATGCGGAAAGACCTACCTGGTAAAAACTCTTGCCAGACTTCTGGACGTGCCGCTGGCTATTGCAGATGCTACTTCTCTTACAGAGGCAGGCTATATTGGTGACGATATTGAGAGTGTGATCTCCAAGCTTCTTGCTGCAGCAGATAATGATGTGGAGAAAGCAGAGCATGGGATTGTCTTTATTGATGAGATTGACAAGCTGGCCAAGAAAAAGAACACCAATCAGCGTGATGTAAGCGGTGAAGCGGTTCAGCAGGGACTTTTGAAGCTTCTGGAGGGAAGCGAGGTAGAGGTGCCGGTCGGAGCCAACAGCAAAAATGCCATGGTTCCTATGGTAACGGTAAATACCAGAAATATTCTGTTTATCTGTGGAGGGGCATTCCCGGATCTGGAGAATATTATCAAGGAGAGACTGAATAAGCAGGCATCTATCGGCTTTTACGCAGACCTGAAGGACAAATATGACAATGATCCACATATTCTGGAGAAGGTGACAGTAGATGATATCCGTGCATTTGGTATGATTCCGGAATTTATCGGACGTCTGCCGATTATATATACACTGGACGGACTGAATGAGGATATGTTAGTGCAGATTCTGAAGGAACCGAAGAATGCAATTCTGAAACAATATCAGAAGCTCCTTGCCCTGGATGAGGTGAAGCTGGACTATGAGGAAGATGCGCTTCACGCGATTGCGGCCAAGGCACTGGAGAAACACACTGGAGCCAGAGGTCTTCGCGCCATTCTGGAGGAATATATGCTGGATATCATGTATGAGATTCCGAAAGATGACAGTATTGGACAGGTGATCATTACCAGAGAATATATTGAAGGTACAGGCGGTCCGAGAATCCTGCTTCGCGGACAGGAAATTCCCCTGATCGGGATGGCACAGTAGACAGGGAAACAGGTGTTTCATCATTTTGCAGCTGTTCAGGAGACAGCTTTTAGCCGTAAAAGTACTGAATAGTTACAACACTTTTTATATGAAAGGGAGATGGTATTATGGCACGCGATTTTTTTGACGAGTTAAGTGACACAATTACAAGGACAACCAAGGATCTTGGAAAAAAAGCCGGTCAGCTTTATGAGGCACAGAAGATCAGAAGCAAGATTTCCAGTGAAGAGCAGATGGTACAGAAACTGAAAGCAGACATTGGAAATGTGATCTTTGAGAAGTACAAAGAAGGTGCAGAAGTAGAAGAAGCTCTTAAAGGGTTCTGCGAAGAGATTGAGCAGCATCTGGATATTATTGATGGATATAAGGATGCAGCAGCGGAGATGAAGGGACGGAAAATCTGTCCGGCATGTGGAAAATCTGTAGACAGAAGTGTCTCCTTTTGTCCATATTGTGGCTCTGTATGCCCGACTCCGGAACCGGAGAAAGCTGAGGGTGATGTGGTGGACACTGAGACTGCAGAACCTGTAGAAGAGACAGAAGAGAAGCAGGCAGAGAATGAGGCAGGTACAGAGGAAGAAAAGGTCTCAACAGAAACTGAGGAAAGTGGTCAGGATTTTCCAGGTAAATAAGGAGGCTGCATTTATGCTTTCGCTAACAATTGCCGGCGGAATTTTTCTGTTGGATTATAAGATAAAAGAACATATTGACAGTACCCGCCTTCAGGGAAGCAAAGAAGAAGTACTGGGAGGCAGACTGCTCCTTCGGAACTGTCACAATAAAGATAAGATTCTTGGTAAGGTAAAAATCGGCAGGGAGAATTGCCAGGAGCTTGCAGCAGCTGGTATGGGCTGTGTGGCAGGGGAATACTGGCACCAGCTTCTCCACGGCGGAAATAAGCTTAGCAGAGTCGGTCTTGCCATGATCCTGGGTGGTGGAATGGCCAACTACACAGACCGTCGAAATAAAGGATATGTTACAGATTATGTGAGCCTGAATGTGAAGAAAAAAGAAATTCGTAAGATCGTATTTAATCTGTCTGACGTATGTATTGCTGCAGGTACCATTCTGTGGGCAGCAGGAAATTTATTTTCATATAGGAAAAAATAATCTGAGACAGAAAACAAAAGACACCTGGCACAGTGCGCTAGGTGTCTTTTGTTTTTCTGGAGAGCAGTGAGGGAGGATAAGGCTGCTTTGTATCTGTGCGTTCCAGCAGATAATCTACACTTACATTATAGAAGTCTGCAATTTTGCATAAGACATCAGGAGGGATGATTCTTTCCCCTCGTTCATAACGTGAGTAGGTACGCTGGATCACATTGAGATAGTGAGCCATGTATTTCTGTGTCAGATCATGATCTTCCCGCAGCTCTCTGATTCTTTTGTACGTCATATTTCATTTCTCTGGTGTAAAAGTATAAATAGTATCAGCCGTCAGCCACAGGTGGATAACGGTTGATTTCATTATAAATTGCGGTTCCCTTGGAATAGTTAAAAAGACCAAAATGGACTAAGAACAAATCTATGCCGGAATCCTAAAAGATACAAAAATATATTTTTTAAATTTTTCAAATTTTTTTGAAAATTAGTGTGTCAAGCGTTTTTGAAAATGTCCTAAAATAATTGAAGTATTAGCCCCGGCTTTTTGCTGGGGCTTGTTAAATTGA
>NZ_JBCPGE010000033.1:0-52976 GCF_040914025.1 Ruminococcus sp. RTP21484sp1_RTP21281st1_A8_RTP21281_210402 | reverse complement strand
GGACTGGAGACATTATTGCAGTCGCTTCTTGAAATATCCAAGATGGAAACTGGACTGATTCAGATTAATAAGAAAAAACTTCCGCTTATGGATACTGTCATATCTGCTGTGAACTGTACTTATCCAAAAGCGGATGAGAAAGAAATTGAATTCGTTTTTGACTATGAAAAAGAGCTGGAAACATGCACGATTATGCAGGATAAAAGGTGGCTTGGTGAAGCTGTGATCAACGTTCTGGATAATGCGGTCAAGTACAGTCCGTGTGGTTCAAAAATATTTATTCGGTTACAAAAAAGAAACTATCTTGTAAGAATGGAAATTGAGGATCAGGGAATTGGTATTCCGCAGAATGAGTATCACAAAATTTTTCAACGATTTTACAGAGGAAGTTCCAAGGAGGTCATGGAAAAGAGTGGTACAGGAATCGGACTTTTTCTATCGAGAGAAATTATCGAAAAACACGGAGGTACAATCATGGTAACCTCCGGCAAAAAGAAAAAAGGAAGCACGTTTGTGATTCAATTACCATATGTTGGTTAAATTTTAAGTGGGCAGAAATCTTACAATTCTGTAAGACTTCTGCTCGTTTTTTGAAAGTGAAATGAAAGATTGTCCTGATACAATTTGGATGTAGGTTGAAAAATGACCAAATATATAAACAGGCAAAGAAAGCGTGCTGAAAAGGTACGCTTTACAGAATTGAAAGGGAGGCAACACATGAGTGTGATATTAGAAACCAAGCAGCTTTGTAAGTTTTATGGCGCAGGTGAGAATCAGGTCAAAGCGGTCAATCAGGTGGACATTCAGATTGAGCAGGGAGAATTTGTTGCAATTGTTGGAAAGTCAGGTTCCGGTAAAAGTACATTACTTCATATGCTTGGAGGCCTTGATACCCCGACAAAAGGCAGTGTTACTTTAGCAGGGAAAGATTTATACAGGATGAAGGAAGATGCCCTTGCTGTTTTCCGCAGAAGAAAAATCGGATTTGTTTTTCAGGCATTTAATCTGGTTTCATCTGTTAATGTCTGGGAAAATATTGTACTGCCACTGGGGCTGGATGGAAGAAAAGTGGATGAAGCGTATGTAAATGATATTATTGCAACTCTGGGGATTGAAAACCGGATTTATAATCTGCCAAATCAGTTATCCGGAGGACAGCAGCAGAGAGTAGCAATTGCAAGAGCACTGGTGAATCGTCCGGAAATTATATTTGCAGATGAGCCGACAGGAAATCTTGATTCTAAGACCAGTGATGAAGTAATCGCTCTGCTTAAGATGACAGCAAAAAAATATGGACAGACAATTGTAATGATTACCCATGATGACGAAATTGCACAGGTCGCTGACCGTATTCTGGTGATTGAGGACGGACAGGTGGTGGATTTCAGATGAAGACAATAAGCAGGATTGCATATAGCAATGACAAAAGGAACAGGACAAGAAGTATACTGATCATGATGGCAATCTGTCTGACCACGATGCTGCTTGTTATCATCAGTACTGTGGGAAATGGGGGAATTCATTTACAGAAAAGTCAGGCGGCAGGATCATATGGAAGCAATTATGGTCTGTTTGTTTCCGCAGACGGATCGCAGTTAAAAGAAGTAAACCGCCGTGCGGAAATAGATGCTACAGGCACTATGTGCACCGAAGGTATCATAAAAGGCAATGAAAAAGGCGGGTTTGTCTGCATGGATGAGACTGCAAGAAAAATGCTTCCCTATAATAAGGAATATGAGTTAAAGGAAGGAAAGTATCCGGGGGGAACGCAGGAAATTGCCGCAGGAAGAGCATTTTTTCGTGCAATGGGGTATGGTGATGTAAAGATCGGAGATACGGTTACACTGGATTACCGCGCAGGGATGCAGTCAGAATATAAGCCGGAAGAATTTGTTGTCAGCGGAATCCTATATGATCGGGATGAGTATACCATCGAGGCATCTTATGTTGCTTTCGGGTCACAGGAGTTTTATGATGAGCACGTCGCAGAGAATGACAGACAGTATAATATTTATTTTACTTTAAATGATTCTGCAAATGTATCTATGAATAATATTGATTCGGTTATAAAGCAGATTGCAGCAGCTTGTGGGATCGAAGAAAAAAACGTTATAGTCAATGATCTCTATTTGCAATGGGTCTTGCAGCCGAGTTATGAAACGATTGCGGTATGCGGGGTTTTGATTCTTGCAATTGTACTTTTCTCTGTTGTGGTCATTTATAATATTTTTCAGGTCGGTATTGCCAACAAGATACAGGAGTATGGAAAAATCAAGGCTCTGGGAGCGACAAAAAAGCAGATGAAACAACTGATCTTCAGAGAGGGCATTTTTTTGACATTTTTTTCAATACCAGTTGGATTGCTTTTTGGCTTTCTGATTGCAAAATGCGGTTTTAACTGGCTGGTAGAACAGGGGAACCTTGTATCAACCGGAACTGGCTCTATGGGAGTTCAAAATCAGCAGGTGCCTTTGTTTTCCCTGCCTGTTATGCTTCTCTGTATTTTCGTATCATTTCTTACCGTTGCTTTGGCACTGCGTAAACCAATGAAAATTGTTTCACGGATTTCACCTATCGAAGCAACACGGTATTTAGAAAATGCAGAAACACAAAAAAAAGGAAAACGAAATGGCAGAAAAAATGTCACCGTGTTTTCTATGGCAATGGCAAATGTAACGGGTAATCCCAAAAGAACTATTGGTACTATCATCACAATGGGTTTTTCTTGCGTATTGTTTGTGATTATCTCTAATTATGTGGGAAATATTGACACGGAGCATGAAGCACGTCTTTCCGTTAATCATGGACAATTTGAACTGCAGCTTGACTATTCTGCTGAGTATGATGAAAGATATCCGGAGAATAATCTGGATACGATTCTGACGGATGATCCATTGAATGATTCGCTGATTGAAGAAATCAAAAGCATTCCGGGAGTAACAGATGTCATGACGAGAGAGATTGTCTCTGTAAATCTGAACGGAACAAGATTTCCGGCTACTATTGTGAGTAAAAAGGATTTTGATTTTATGCGCCAAGAAGGGGATATTGGCTCTATGGACTATGATCAGGCGGTAAAGAATGGTGATATTTTCTTTGGCTGGTCAACGTGGATGGAACAAGATGGATATGCTCCGGGTGAATCCATTGCATTTGACTTTGAGAATGGAAGTGGAACCTATACCTATCAGGGAAAGATTGCAGGATCTTTTGTAAGTGCGGACACTTATCTTGTCATTCCGGAAGGTGTATATCGTTCCATGAATCCGAGAGGAACAGCCTATGGCTATCTGTGGGTGGACTGTGATAAAAAAGATGTGGCATCTGTGGAACAGAGTCTGAATACTTTGATTTCTAATACTTCACATATAAAAATGGATACCTATCATGCGCAGTTACAATCTGCCGAATTTGCAAGCAGCATGATGAAGCTTGGCTGTTATCTGTTTATGGCTATTGTAGGACTCATCGGGTTTATGAATATGGCGAATACCATGATCATGAATATTACGACAAAAAAGCAGGAATATGGTATATTACAGGCTGTGGGTATGACAAATAAACAATTAAATTTATGCCTGCAGTTACAGGGACTGATGTTTACGGTTGGTACCATATGCGTAGCTTTGATCATTGGTCTGCCGCTCGGCTATGCACTTTTTTCCTATGCAAAACATAATGGAATATTTGGAATGAATATCTATCATGTTCCAATCGTACCAATTTTTATTATGATTTTTTTGGTCGGTCTGTTGCAGATTGTACTTTCCTGCGTTTTAAGCAGTAATCTGAAAAAGGAAACGCTGGTAGAAAGAATAAGGTATGATGGATAGCAAGTAATATGTAATGAACTAGGTCTTAACGAAGAGGAGAAATAGATAACTTCAAGTTTGCAGAACTAATAGAGAAGTAACATATAAAACAATAAATATGGTCAAAAAATCATCGACATCCGACCTACAGCACGTTATAATATAGTTAATCTAATAAGAAAACCAAGTGATCATTGTTACGAAGCTGAATCGTAATGGTGGCCAACTGAGTGAACTCGATGGAACGGAATGGTTATATCCTCCGGGTGCTCCGAGCACCGGACGAGCACCGAAAGGTGCTTTACAGAGATGAAAACAGGTTTTCTTATTTTGACGAGGAGTAACAGAATAGTTAGGAAAATCAAGGATTTCCTTGACTTAACTTTACTAAGAATTATATATGTTTTCAGTGGTATCTCAAGCTCCTAAGCGAGGGGTCGGAGGTTCAAATCCTCTTGGCGACGGGCTTCAAAGCGTTCGAAAATGTTAGCTGGATTAGCTGACATTTTCGAACGCTTTTCTTGTTTTCTAATCACGTTCGTGACATGAAATTCCATTCAAAATGATCAATTTCCAGCTAACGCAATTCGCTCTTATGTAAATATAAAATGATTGAAATTTTTCATTATTAAATACATATATTTATAATTAAGAGAGTTGCGGTCAATTTGTTATCGACAGTTGGCCGCAAGCACGGTATAATAGATGTAGATCTAATAAGAAAACCCAATAATCAGATGTCAGGTAATGGTAGTCATCATTTATAAAATGTAAAGGGGCTGTCGCACTAATTTTCCTTTAGTGCGACAGCCCCATTTTTATTTTACTGCTGATAAAGTACCAGTCTTTCGTTCTGCAGATCATTACACAGTTCGCATGATACTTTGCTCATATCATACACATGAACAACCTGCTTCAACTCAGGATCCTCCGTAAACAGGCTTACAATATCAGGATATTCTGCCAGTTTTTCCGGTGCAAACCGTAACGTTTTTTCATTGGCAAATACTGCGGTGTACAATATCTCTGCTTCTACCAGATCCTGAAAAATATGGCTTCCATACGAAAGTTCCGGATTATATCCCGCCTTTTTCTCTTCTATCTCACAGATTGCTTCAAATTCACTGATATCTGCAAATGTTGTCGGAACACCAAGTTCCGGAGAAGATGTACCTATACGTCCCGGAACCATAAGAAGCATATGCTTATTTTTTCCTTTGTATTTCCAGTTTATTGTTCCGATCAGTTTCGCCACGTTTGGCTTTTTGGCATACGGCATATTATAGTATGCAATCGAATCAACCAGAACAATGTGATCGATTTTCACATTTCTGGACAGTCCCATCGAAGAATGCACATTCTCCAGAATTATTTTTTCTTCTGCAATATCCTCCGGAATCTGTGCTTTTCCGATATCCTTAAACACCTTCAGTGGCCGGCACTGCAACAGGTTTATGGAATATTCTCCTGTTTCTGAAAGGTTCACCGTAAATTCGATATCAACCGGATATTCATATTCTTTCTGGAGCAGCTGCATAATATCCTGTATCTGCTTCATCAGAATCTGATTCTTTACTATACCACTGCACGCAATAAAACGAACGGATCTGTTTATTCCCCTCTCCCTGAATGATCTTTCTGCGTCAAAATCATGATCCAGAAGAATATTAGCAAGGTATTCCGGAAGGAATCCTTCGATCTGATCCAGATACATTTGTCTCACGCAGTGTCCTGAGGTATCCACTGCTTCTACTTTTCGCTGCGAAAACTGATGTTTCTCTGCAATGGTTGTACAGCTTGTTGCCTGTGGCATATCCAGACTGACAAGCCGGGGATAAGAACCTTCCGTGCGGTCCACTGCTGCTGTTCCAAGACCCATAACCAGCCTCAGCATTCCTGCTTTTGGATCGATCTGCTCTAAAAACTTATAAGGGCTGTAAGAGTACCCAACTCCCGCTGCACATGGCATATAATAAGATCCATAGTAAGAGCCAGAAACGCGCTGTACAAGAAGTGCCATCTGTTCATCCCGTTTGTCAAGTCCTCTCCGCTTTCTGTAATCCAGTGCCGACAGACTCATGGAACTGGCATATACAGTCCTTATTGCGTTTTCAAACTCCAGAAGGCGCTCTTCCAGAGTTCCCCTGTTGGCGCAGAAAACTGACTCATATTTTCCTGCAAATGCATTGCCGAAACCATCCTCGAGAATACTGCTGGAGCGTACTATAAAAGGATCCTGTCCATAGTATTCCAGAATATGCAGAAACTGATTTTGCATTTCTTCCGAAAAGACACCATTTTTTAGTTTCTGTGCAAATTCTTCTGCCAGCGAAAAGTATTCCTCTTCCTCTCTCTGACGAACACGGATATCCCAGAATCCATTATCTACAATGTAAGTATAATAAACATCAGATCCGATAAAAAAGGAATCATGAGGTTCAAGCACCTCATCAATGTCCGGTGCCAGATTTCGGACAATTGCTCTGGAAAGCAGCATTCCACATGCTTTTCCACCAATCATACCTGTTCCGATCATATGATTTCGAACATTAAAATAATCCTGTGGCGTAAAGTGCTTTTTCACCATGAAACGCATCTTTTCATCTCTGGTCATCATAATATTACACATGGTATTACAGGCATCATCTGTATTCATATGATTGTCATATAACATTTTTGCTGTGTTGAAAAACCGATTCCAGGAATCTGTAAACTGCTCTTCACCTGTTCTCTGAAATTTGTCAAGAACCTGATAAAAACGGCTGGACTGTACTCCATCCAGGATCGGACGGAATGCACCTGTTTCTCTGTTATAAATATGTGGTCGAAACATGGTTTCCGAATCTCTGTTCCACACTTTTGCAGGACGGACGTATGTATTTCTCCTGTCAGAATAGACATCCAGAAGTAACTGTGTAGTATTTAATATTTTCTTTACTGCATGAAAAGAATGTTTTCCCCTGATAATCGGAAAAAATGCAACTGTATCCAGTGTAAAAAGGAACGGACACGTAACACGAAAGAAGTTTCCCATCATAAGGTCTGTTGCCCAGGCTGTCTGAAGTTCTGAAAGACAGTCAAATACATAAAATACATCAAAACCTTCTTTTTCAATGATTTTATGTATTTTCACAGTAAAATCCTCAAACCTGTGTGATAAGGGAATTTCTATACGTTCTACCTGTGGACATTCTTTTACCAGCGGCTCATGACTGGCAAATCGAAAATATACAATTCTTCTATTGTCCTTGATTGCCTGCTCTATATAAGGTTCGCAGAAATACCTGAATTCCTGGAGATTTGAAACTCTCCAGACCACATTATCCCCCAGCCGGATATTATCCAGTGCCTGATCCATATCCGGAATTCCCGAACAGATTCTCTCAAAAGCTGCCATATTTTCCCTCCATAATCCAAGAATAAAGTAAAAAAAGCACACAGACATTCCTGTCTATGTGCCACGCTGCACCCTTTTTATGAAATAATTATAAAAAGAATATATTATAAAGTCAACCATCTTTATTGGTGTTACCTGTCATCTCGCAAAAGCAGACGATACGGAACAGATTTTATATGTAGACATAGACATGCAGGAATCCTTAAAAATAAGAAATGCAAAACCGTATACACAGCTTAGAAGACCGGATTTTTATTTATAAGAGCCTTGGAATCAGCCCTAATAGACATATATACTGCGGAAGCATATTTTGTAAAAGCGTCAAGTTAGCTGAACCGCTGGATGCAAAAACGCGTGTCTGGCAATTTGATGTAAATGCTGAAGAGTGGGGTGATACAGTGAAAGCAATAATGGGAATTATAAGACTATATCTGCAAAATTTGATACAACCAGATTCCAGTTTGATGGAGAAAACAAAAATCATTCATGCACTTTGTTATATAGTTTTTGAATGTTTGCTGCAAGAATGGCAAGGTGCCGACCAGTTCATCATTGTCATGGATACTTGGTTCGAAAGACTGATGGCGGAATAATAGATGTTGTGATAGAATGAAGAAAACGATTTGAAGTGCAATCGGAATTTGGAGGTAAAAAGCATGATGAAGCTCGATAATTTTATTAATATGATGACGGGACACTTTAATAACAAAGAGCAGTTTGATAATATGCAGAGAGAAGGGAAAACATATCCTTATGCAGAACACATTAATACAATCTGTAATGAGAAAATTTCGAACCTTCCTAAAGATTTTAATGGTAAATTTGTTGTTGAAGAAAGCTACTATGAGATAAATGGTAAACGCCATGCTTCCCCGCATCTTTTCCTTATTACAGAGAAAGAAGATGGAATTGTGTTGTATTCTTATGAAATACCAGAAGGAGAAGATAAAAGTACGTTTTCATATGATTCTATGAAAAATGCTGACTACACTGAATTGAAAAAATCTGAAAAATTCACTCCGGCGCTCTATCATAAAAAAGATGGAATCTGGGAAGGAGGCAGTACAAGCCAGTTTTCACCGGTAATGACATTTAAGCTTTGGGAAAAGTTTTCTGATAGTTGTCTGGAGGTATCTGAAAGCATGGAAGTTAATGGAAAGAAAACTTTTGGATATGATGAACCAATTATCTATAAACGAGTATAATCCAAGTGGTTCAATATGATATAAACTGAACATTGCAATGAAAAGATCATTTACCGTAAACAAACAGTAGATGGTCTTTTTTGTAACTTTTTTGGAACAA
The DNA here is from genome assembly GCF_040914025.1 of Ruminococcus sp. RTP21484sp1_RTP21281st1_A8_RTP21281_210402. Lineage (NCBI taxonomy): Bacteria > Bacillati > Bacillota > Clostridia > Eubacteriales > Oscillospiraceae > Ruminococcus > Ruminococcus sp. RTP21484sp1_RTP21281st1_A8_RTP21281_210402. The sequence continues at coordinate 44,462 of NZ_JBCPGE010000033.1, read as the reverse complement.
GTAGCGATTTATAGCTGGAAATATATGTTTTATCATAATCTGTGAAATAAGGCGGGTTAATTCTTCAATTTACATATTTTTTAAGGTGTTCCGGCATGGTATTATGGTACTTATAAAGAACCAATTATATCTATTGGAGAGAGCGGTGAAAAGTTATGAAGCTATTGTTTAAACAAAGGTTGTTTTCATGGTTTGACAGCTATGATATCTATGACGAAGCAGGCAACACTGTTTATGTAGTAAAAGGTCAGTTGTCCTGGGGACATAAACTTGTAATTTATGATGCCTATGGAAATGAAGTAGGAATGGTTGTTCAGAAAGTACTTACTTTTCTTCCTAAATTCGAGATTTATAAAAACGGCAGTTATATCGGATGCCTGAGCAAAGAATTCTCATTCCTGACGCCACATTATAATATTGATTACAATGGATGGCATATTGATGGAACCATTATGGAATGGGACTATAGCATTCTTGATCGAAGCGGTTATTCAATCGCCCGGGTCAGTAAAGAACTGTTTCATATGACTGATACATATGTTATTGATGTTCAGAATCCAGGAAATGCGTTGGATGCGCTGATGTTTGTACTTGCGATTGATGCAGAAAAATGTTCTAGGAATTAAATAGTTGATCTTGTTACAGTAATTATTCGGAGGATGAAGCATGGGGATATTCAAAAAGAAAATCGTGAAAAAAACATATGACCGAGAACATATGAAACCTGTTATTCGTGCAAGCATTTGTACCGGAGAAGAAGTAGCAGGGTTTAAAGACATACGGACCGGAAAAATCGAAGAAATCATGCTGATCAGATCGCCGGAGGACTTAGAAAAATTTAAAGAGATATATGAGATAGCAGAGGAAATTACAAAAGAATATTAGACATTGGATAAGGGGGATGTGTATTGTGAAAAATAAATTTGTTATAGTGACAATATCAACAAAAAAGCAGAATATAAATGGGGTGATTAGATGGAAGCAGCGCAGAGAATTCGATTAGTACGGATAATAGAAAAGATGGAGAAAAATCCGGCATTCAGTAATAAGCTTGGTATGAAGAACACATCTGAATATTTAGCAGAAAAAGAACAGAAAAAATGAAAGACACATATCAGAATGAGTTTCGGAAGGAGTAAAAAATGTTATCGTTATTATTTACAATTTGTATGATTTGGTTTGTAGGAAAATTTTTTGTTTTTGGGTTAAGAGCATCCTGGGGAATTATGAAACTACTTTGTACAGTTATTTTCTTCCCGGTGATATTGATAGGTATGGTTGTAGGCGGACTGATGTACATTGCTTTTCCATTGTTGATTGTCGGTGGCGTTATAGCATTGGTGACGTCACATTCATAATGGATCAGGAGGAGAAAACGAATGGGATATGATATTGAAAAAGAAAAAAGAGAAGCAATTGAAGCTGGGCGTAGAGCGTTGAATAGTCTTCAAGCAGCAAAAGAAAATTTAAACAGTGCAAAGAATTGGGGACTGGTAGATATGTTTGGCGGTGGTTTTTTCACAACGATGCTAAAACATTCCAAAATGGATCAGGCCAAACGGAATATGGAACAGGCAAAGTATGATCTTCGTAATTTCAGTAGAGAATTAAATGATGTAAATATGGCATGTAACTTGAATATCGATACTGGAGATTTTCTTTCTTTTGCGGATTATTTCTTTGATGGTTTTGTTGTGGACTGGGTGGTCCAGGATCGAATCAATAATGCAAAAAGACAGGTAGAAGAAGCAATTCGAAGAACAGAAAGTATAGTCAATCAATTACAGCGTATGTAAAGTAAAAGGCAATGAGTCAGAAATGGTTCATTGCCTTTCGTGGCGTTATGGATTATTTTAATTTTTCTTTCTCGGCATTTAAGAGTTCAAGATTAAGCCCCTGTTCTCCGGCGGTCTTATCTACCCAAAGATTCAAAGAGTCTATGGCTAAAGAAATTTCATCAAGTTTTTTACTGATATAAGCAAAATCTTTCATTTCATCATCGCTGATCTTACCGTCACGGGCAATCTGGATCAGACGACCGGTAAGAGGATTGATTTCATTTAGACTGGCAATTGTCTCCAAAATGATATTTGACAGATCGGTTACTTCTACTTCTGGAACATAACGATAGCCGATTTCGCATTTGTGAGAGCAATAATAATTGCAAAGATCTGGTCTTTTATAGGCATCTGCCATCTGGAGGATATCATAAGGCGTAGGTTCTTGTGTTTCATATTCAAATTTTTCAATTTTTGAATCAGAGACAGCAACCATTTTTTCACTGGCCTCTGCTCTTGTAAGTCCTGCCGCTTCTCGGCAAAGCTGGTAAATTGTTTTGTTTTCCCTGGTGGATTGTTTGCCCATAAGAATTTCCTCCTCGTATATCGCTAAACATGAGGATTATCAATCTTTAAGTCCTCATGCAAGACGCGTATTTCTCGTATAGAGTTTATTATACTTGAATTATCAATTAACAACAAGCTCAATAATGAACATGAAGTCAAAAAGAGTGATAGAGGAAAGAGAGGTTACAGAAAGGGCATTATGAACAAACAGGAAATCAATGAATCTATTGAAAAAGAAAATCCAGAGATAAAGAAATTTAATTAAACATAATGTAGACGGTGTGCTATAATTGCTGACAGTAGACGTCAGAAAAGAAGGGACAAAATATGCAGATCAGTTTATTACTAATGGAAGAGATCGCAAAGCTTTTTGCGATCATGCTTATGGGATATGCGGTTGTAAAAGCTGGACTTATGAAGTCATCGGAGAGTAAAAGCATATCTGTAGTCATGGTTTATCTGGTTATTCCATGCGTGATTATCGACGCATTTCAGGTGGACTATACAGCAGATGTAAAAAAAGGACTGCTCCTGGCATGTGCAGCAGCAGTTCTGGTACATGTTTTATTTCTGATACTTACCACAATATTAAAACAAGTATTGCAGCTGGATACCATTGAGCGTGCAACTGTTATTTATTCAAATGCTGGGATACTGGTGATTCCGCTGGTACAGGAGTTGCTTGGACAGGAGTACGTTATTTACTCCAGTGCTTATATTGCGGTACAGCTGATTCTGATCTGGACACACTGCAAAAATATGCTTTGCGAAGAAGATAGATTAGAGTGGAAAAAAGTATTTCTGAACGTAAATATTATTTCAATCATAGTAGGAGTGATATTGTTTGTCTGCAAAATCCAGTTGCCTTCGGGTGTACAGGATGTCTTGGATATGATGAACAATATGATTGGTCCGATCGGTATGCTGCTTGCCGGAATGGTTATTGCGGATGTACCTCTTAAGACTGTATTTACTAAAAAAAGAAACTATGTTTCGACAGTATTGCGATTGGTTATTTATCCAATATTTATATTGATTTTAATGAAAGTGATTAATACATTTGCGGGAGTGAATGATTCCAAACAGATTCTTCTGACTGTGTATATTGCGTCCATAACATCTGCCTGCGCAACTGTGACATCCATGGCGCAACTATATGATAAAGACGCGGCATATGCGAGCTCGTTGTATGTGCTTACGACACTGCTGTCAATTGTGACCATGCCAGTGATGGTGGGAATGTATGAGATGTTTGTGTGAGAGAATAGAAAGATTGAAGAAATGACAGAAGAGACACTGACTGCGGTTGGTGTCTTTTTTTGTTGGTTGTCGGGATTTTTGTACAGTCATTTGCTATAAAATGATAACATCAAAAAAATCCAAGGAGGACTGGCAGATGAAAGGTTATAACACAAGCAACGGATATATGGGATATGTAGAAGGCAAATACATTTTATTTGCCAGTGAACAGGAATATTTCGAGTTTATGGAAGATTAAGAGGAGGAAGGGCAATGAGTAAAATTTATTTTACTATACTCGGCTATTTGCTTTGGCTGATGGGAAGAAACATAAAGAAACAAGGAAAGCAACAAAATACGGAAAGTTATTTATGACAATTTATTACATGTAAGGTATAATAATGAACAAAAGGTTCATTTTAATAGATATTTGAGAAAATCAAAATAAGGAAGAATTAGATCAGTAGATGCGAATGTAATCAATGAATTGAAAAGCGGCTTAAGTGCTATTTCCAGAATCTTTGGAATAGTGAGTATGCTTTATCTTAGTTGGATTTATGCAGAGGAAGAAAGAATATGGGAATTAGATTAACTGGACTTAGTACTCCTGTTATAGGTGCAGAGTGGGAATATGTAGACAAAGATATTATTGAGTATCGTACGATGGAATATTATCGGAGAAGGTATGTAGAAAACTGATTCTTAATATTATCTCAAGAGGAATTAAAATATGATGTACACAGTAAAACGAATCGATGAAGACCTGGATTTTGGTTGTGAAGAACGGCCGGATGATGCACCAGTCATGGCAATAGTGACTCTTGTGGATTCTTCAGGAAAAGAAGTGACAGTAAAAGCGGAGGACGCCAGGCTCTATGAGCGTAATATCAATGAAGGAGACAAAGTTTGTTTCGATGTAAATAATAAATTGGAAAAAGTAGAATGAAAGCTACAGGGAGAAAGTAAATGGTAAAGCAAATTGTAAGAGACGTTTTCTTTTTAGGCCAACCATCTGAACCAGCCACGAAAGCTGATATCCAGGTTGGAAAGGATCTGCAGGACACACTGCAGGCGAACCGGGAACGGTGTGTTGGTATGGCTGCCAATATGATTGGTGTAAAGAAGAATATCATCATTGTGAATATGGGATTCATAGATGTTGTGATGTTCAATCCGATGATTGTTTCAAAGTGTGATATGTATGAGACAGAAGAAGGCTGTCTGTCCCTGGACGGTGTTCGTAAGACGACCAGATACCAGGAAATTGAAGTAGAGTATTATGACTTCAACTGGAAGAAAAAGCGCCAGAAATTGTCAGGATGGACAGCACAGATTTGCCAGCATGAAATTGATCATTTGTCTGGAAAGATTATTTAACCGCATGCGGATTGCGAATATTCGCTTGACTCAAAGCGGATTGTGAGGTGACGGATATGCTGAAAAACGTACTGATTGTGGTAGATGATATAGAAAAATCCATAGAGTTCTATAAGGACTTATTTGGACTGCAAGTGATTCTTAAGAATGAAGGTAATGTGATCTTATCGGAGGGACTTGTTTTGCAGGATGCCGACGTATGGGGGAAAACATTGAATGAAACTTCTACGCCATTTAATAACAGGATGGAACTGTATTTCGAGGATTTTGATATAGATGGATTGCTTGCAAAATATGAATCTGGTAAGTATTTCGTCCGATATGCTACTGAACTGACAGAACTTGTAGGTGGACAGAAGCTTGTAAGGCTGTATGATCCGAGTGATAATCTCATCGAGGTTCGTACGCCATTTATGTCTAATTAAAGGAGAAGATATGCAGATTTTTGTTGATGCAGATGCCTGTCCGGTAGTTGGTATTGTTGAAAAAGTTGCAAAAGAGCACAGTGTTCCGGTAACGTTATTGTGTGATACCAATCATGTGTTATCATCTGATTACAGTGAAGTGATCGTAGTTGGAGCCGGAGCAGATGCCGTGGATTATAAACTGATCAGCATTTGCCATGAAGGCGATATTGTTGTATCACAGGATTATGGAGTGGCGGCAATGGCACTTGGAAAAAATGCGTATGCGATTCATCAATCTGGGAAATGGTATACCAATGAGAATATTGACCAGATGCTTATGGAGCGGCATCTGAATAAGATGGCACGAAGGGCATCCGGAAAGAATCATTTAAAAGGATCAAGAAAACGAACATCGGAGGATAATGAGCATTTTAGAGAATCCTTCGAGAAAATGATACATATGGCGATGGATAAGGAGAATTAGTTCGAAATGGAAGAATGTAGATTTCATATTGGTGATGTAGTCCAGCATTTTAAACGGGAAAATGTAAATCTGGAAACAGCGGAGTACTTGTACCGGATTCTGGCTTTTGCGCAACATACAGAAAATGATGAGAAGCTGGTAATTTATCAGGCATTGTATCCGCCTTATAAAACATGCGCCAGACCATACGACATGTTTTGCAGTGAAGTGGATCGGGAGAAGTATCCGAATGCGAAGCAGAAATATCGATTTGAGGTAGTGCCGGTAGATTTTTGGCCAAGATAATATGGATAAGGATCTTCTGCTTGTTGCCAAGGACGACGAGATGGGCAGGCAGCTACAGGATCTCAATCTAATCACAAGAAAACGCGCACCAAGGAGGTCTAAATAATGGTGGTTACCAATACGGATGATCACCTGAGAAATCGTGCGTTTATTCTGACAGACAAGGGATGGATTCTTTCACCTTTGTATGACGTAAATCCTGTTCCTTATGGCGATGAGCTGTCTCTTAATGTGGATGAGGAAGATAACAGAATCAGTATTGATCTGGCAGTGCAGACCGCTGTGAGATTCGGTATTTCCAAATCGGATGCGGAAGACTATGCGGAAGATATCTTGAAAATCATCAGAGATAACTGGGAAAAAACAGCTGTCGGATATGGCTTGACTCGCAGACAGATCGAAGAAATGAGACCTGCTTTCAGCGCTTGTTACTAATAAAATAAATAGTGGACGGCTCTTCCATGATGGAGTAGTGGTTATGAAAGATATGGTTTGCAAAGTCTCAAATAATGATACTCCAAGAAGCGTAATTGATGGTTGCATGCGAAAGCAACTATTAACGAACATTGATAGCTTAACAATTGCTCTGAACTCTGCGATAGGGACTTTATATTTGCAGCAACATACTCTGCAGAGACAATGGCTATTTACAAATATGACAATAACAGGTATCATTCTTTTATAAATACATTCATAAAAGAAGGTAGAAACAGAATGAGCGGACTGGAAAAGAAATTTGCTACGAAATCAAAAATCGTAAATTATATTATAAATAGAGAATCCACATCAAAAGTGGAAATATCCAAAGAACTGAATCTGAGTATGCCAACAGTTCTGTCTAATGTAAAAGATTTATTGGAAAAAGGTATCATAATAGAAACTGGAGAATATGAATCCACAGGAGGAAGAAAGGCTAAAAGTATTGGAATCAATCCATCCTATCGTTATGCAATGGGAATTGTGATCACTGCAAATCATCTGGGAATGGTGCTGGTAAATCTGAAGTATGAGATTGTGAAATCAGAGCGGATTCGTCTGAAATTTGTATCTGATATGTCATATTGCAGTCAGGTGGCAGATTATGCGGCGAAATTTCTGGATCATATGGATGATGCAGAACAGAAAGAAAAGCTTCTGGGTGTTGGAATCTCTATTCCGGGAATCATTAATCAGGAGCAGAAACTGGTGATAAAATCCCACGCACTGAAACTTGAAAACTATAGTCTTAGTTTCCTGGAACAGGCATTTTCTGTCTCGGTTTATTTTGCAAATGATGCCAATGCGGCAATGATGGCAGAAGATATGAACACCTATCAGAATGCAATTTACCTTTCGTTGAATCAGACTCTTGGTGGTGCATTTTGCATAGGGGGAAATTTGTTTTCCGGAGAAAATCAGAAGGCCGGAGAATTTGGACATATGATACTTGTACCTCAAGGCCGCAAGTGTTATTGTGGAAAATTAGGTTGTGCAGATGCTTATTGCGCTGCAGGTGCACTTGTTGGTGAGTCAAAGGATTCTGTGGAACAGTTTATGCAGCTGCTCAAAAGTAATGATGAAAAGGCAGAGAAAAAATGGGAAGAGTATCTTGATTATCTTGCAATTCTGATTTCAAATCTGCGCATGGCATATGATATGGATATCATTCTTGGAGGTGAAATGGGTGGATATCTCTCAGATTATATGATACCGCTTGGGGAAAAAGTAATGAAGTATAATGGATTTGATCATGATCTGAGATATCTGAAAAACTGTTCTTATAAGAAAGAAGCCTCAGCTGTAGGTGCAGCAAAGCATTTCCTGCAGGATTTTATCGGAAAGATATAGATTTGCCTATAATCTGCCGATATATCATAGTAAAAAAATATCTGAATACAAAAAATACCCTGATTACAACAATGAAACGTTGTGATCAGGGTGTTTTTGTTGAGGGAATTCCGAAGACAATCAGAAGGATTGCTATAGTAAAATCTGCATAAAAACAAAATCTTTACTTTGTGCAACTGGTAGAAATGAGAAATATTTTTAAATGTTTATTGACAAAGTTAGAGATTTGAATAATAATGTAATTACTTTAATAAAACATTTAATAAAATATAACAAATAACTAGAGGTTCAAAGTACATTCAACAAACAAGGAGGAAAATATTATGTTACAGCAGGTTATGACAAATCCAGGAGAAATTATTTTCAGAGAGGTTCCCGTACCAGAGATTAAAGACAACCAGGTTTTGGTTAAGATTATGAATATTGGTATCTGTGGTTCTGATATCCATGTATATCACGGAAAACATCCTTTTACAAAATATCCGGTAACCCAGGGACATGAAGTATCAGGAGAAGTGGTAAAAACAGGTGATGCAGTAACAGAATTTCATGTGGGACAGAAAGTAACAATTGAGCCACAGGTATATTGTGGACATTGTTATCCATGCCGTCACGGAAAATACAATCTCTGCGAAGAACTGAAAGTAATGGGATTCCAGACAACAGGAACTGCATCCGAGTATTTTGCAGTTGATGCATCAAAAGTAACACCGATACCGGAAGATATGTCTTATGAAGAGGGCGCAATGATCGAGCCTCTGGCAGTGGCTGTTCATGGTGTTAAACAGATGGGCGATGTAACAGGAATGAATATTGTGGTGATAGGAGCCGGTCCGATTGGAAATCTGGTAGCGCAGTCTGCAAAAGGGATGGGAGCAGCTAAAGTTATGATCACAGATGTCAGTGATCTTCGTCTGGAAAAAGCAAAAGAGTGTGGAATTGACGTGTGTGTCAACACAAGAAATAAAAATTTCGGGGAAGCAATGGTAGAAGCCTTTGGACCGGATAAGGCAGATGTTATCTATGATTGTGCAGGAAATAACATTACAATGGGACAGGCGATCAAATATGCAAGAAAAGGAAGCGTGATTGTGCTGGTTGCAGTTTTTGCAGGAATGGCTGAGATCGATCTGGCAGTTGCAAATGATCATGAGCTTGATATCAAGAGCACAATGATGTACAGACATGATGATTATGTAGACGGAATCAGACTGGTGAATGAAGGAAAAGTGCATTTAAGACCGCTGATCTCTAAGACATTTGCATTTAAAGATTATCTGAAAGCATACCAGTACATTGACGATAACCGTGAAACTACAATGAAAGTGATTATCAATGTGCAGGAAAAATAAAATACCCTGCTGATCATAAGCCTTATGTAAGACAAAGATATAATAAAAAAGACTGCTGTAAAGAAGACATGAGTAAACGGAAAGACGGAGGATGGCAGCAGGCAGGAGGAATTATGGAGAGTAAAAACGAAAATGTAAAAGTTCCGTTGATCAGTAAAATCGCATATGGATTTGGCGATGTAGGATGTAATTTCAGCTGGATGTTCGTCAGTAATTTTCTCATGATTTTTTACACAGACGTATTCGGAATCAGTATGGCAGCAGTCTCTGCCCTGATGCTGTTTTCGAGATTTTGGGATGCGATCAATGATCCGATCGTGGGTGGACTGACAGATAAAACCAAAACAAAATGGGGACGTTATCGTCCATGGCTTCTCATTGCAGCTCCGATCACGGCCGTGCTTCTGATTATGACATTCTGGGCACATCCGGACTGGTCGGACAGATCAAAGGTTATCTATATGGTAATTACATACTGTCTGTTGGTACTTGGATATACTTGTGTAAATATCCCGTATGGCACCCTTTGTGGAGCAATGACACAGGATATCGATGAACGTGCAAAGATTAATACATCACGTTCAGTATCTGCAATGGTTGCAATTGGAATTATCAATATCATTACAGTTCCACTGATTGGAAAACTTGGCAGTCAAAGTGCTAAAACCGGATACCTACTGGTAGCAATCATATACGGATGTATTTTTGCAGCCTGTCATTTCTTCTGTTTCGCAAAAACAAAAGAGCAGGTGATTATGCCGGAAAAAGACAAAATATCCATAAAAGTGCAGTTAAGAGCAGTGATGCAGAACCGCCCATATATTCTGGCATTAATCGGACAGGTGTTATTCGGATTTACACTTTATGGAAGAAATGCAGATGTTTTATACTATTTCACTTATGTAGAGGGAAATGCATCCTACTATACTACATATTCCATGTGCATTATCATTCCATCCATTATCGGTGCTGCATGTTTCCAGCCTGTATTCCGAAAATTGAATAATAAAGGAAGAACTGCATCTATTTTTGCCCTTTTTACCGGAATTTCCATGCTCTGTATGTTCTTCTTCAATGTAAAAGAAACATCGGCAGCGTTCTATACACTTGCAGGAATTACACAATTCTTTTTTTCTGGATTTAACACTGCAATCTATGCGATCATTCCCGATTGCGTAGAATACGGAGAGTGGAAAACGGGCTTAAGGAATGATGGTTTTCAATATGCATTTGTGTCACTGGGAAATAAAATTGGCATGGCAATAGGAACAGCGCTTCTTGCAGCACTTCTTGGAAAATATGGATATGTGGCAAATCAGGTACAGAATCCGGCTGTTCTCAGTATTATGAGACATTCCTTTACTACAATTCCGGGAGTTTTATGGATAGTGACAGCAATTGTACTGTTTTTCTATCGTCTGAACAAAAAACGTTACAATGAAATCGTAGAAGACCTGAAAAAACAGGATAAAATAAATCCCAGATATTGATATTGCAATATCAATGGGATGCAATGTGGGATGTCCTTTTATTGGAAGGGCGTTTGATGATAACTGGGGACTTGATGATCCAACGGGAAAATCAGATGATGATTTCAAGGCTGTGATACAGCGGATTGAGGAGAATATCATTGAGCTAAAGAAAAGGTTGAGTGAAAGTTAAAGTGGAGTTTTGCGTGAGCAAACATTAGAAAATACAGATGGTTAAGGTGGTGATCAATGTGGTCATCACTTTTTCTATTTCTGAAAAGACAGGAATATTTCGAGTTTATGGAAGATTAAGAGGAGGGTTCAACTAATGAAGTCAAATATAGAAATGAAAATGGAGCTTATGGAGCGAAGACAAGCGGTACATGCAAATAAGATACAGGCACTTATGCTAATGATAACAGTGATGCAGATCCCGGAAAAAGAGAAGAACCGAAAGATATTAAAAGCTGTTCGAGTTAGTACCGCATTATTGTGGATTCTTACATGTGTAGAGGATTTAGTGTTAATGATCCGAAAAAGATGAATGCAGATGCTGTGGCATTAGAGATAATGGATCGCAGGAATTAGAAATAGTAATTAAAATCGAGGGATAAAATAGGAAAAGAACAAATATTTTTACAGGGACAGGTGATTGTACAGAATGATAAGTTTGTTTTACAGGAAAGATGTACTACAGAGGTTATATCTATGTTATACTTGAGTTGATCTTGCGTGAAAAATCTATCAAAAGGTGTATAGTAAAAGGAAAATTAGATTGTCCGTCTGTCTTTCGATAGACTGCGAAAAGTCAATAACTCAAACTTCGCACATAGATTTTAGCTATGCACCTTGAAAATTCAATACCTGGCAGTTATTCGGTTGTCAATGTTCAGACCTTAGGAAGAGAGTTTCTGCAGTTGATTGAAACAACGGATATGCAGAAAGTGTATAAGATGCCGATTCTGTACGGTTTCTATAACGAGGGAGATGTACGGCTGGCTGTTACAGATGCTGAGGTAGTGGAAAGCTGGAAAAAGTTCTTTGACCGAGGAACAAACTGGAAGGATTTTCCGAAAGTAACTTCATACGAAGAGTATCGTACGATGGAATATTATCGGAGAAGGTATGTAGAAAACTGATTCTTAATATTACTTCAGAGGAATTGAACTATGATGTACACAGTAAAACGAATCGATGAAGACCTGAATTTTGGTTGTGAAGAACGGCCGGATGATGCACCAGTCATGGCAATAGTGACTCTTGTGGATTCTTCAGGAAAAGAAGTGACAATAAAAGCGGAGGACGCCGAGCTCTATGAGCGTAATATCAATGAAGGAGACAAAGTTTGTTTCGATGTAAATAATAAATTGGAAAAAGTAGAATGAAAGCTACAGGGAGAAAGTAAATGGTAAAACAAATTGTAAAATATGAATCTGGAAAGTATGTCGTCCGATATGCCACAGAACTGACAGAACTTGCAGGTAGGCAGAAGCTTGTAGCCGAATGCAAAACAGAAATATAGATTTGAGGTAGTGCCGGTAGATTTTTGGTCAAGATAAATAAGAATTAGAAACAGAACACAGGAGAATTCGGAGGTGTAGAATGATGGAAAAGAAAAGAACCTATATTGCAATCGATCTTAAGTCATTCTATGCGTCTGTGGAATGTAAAGAACGAAATAGGGATCCTTTGACGACCAATCTTGTGGTTGCGGATAAAAGCAGAACAGAAAAAACCATCTGTCTTGCGGTATCTCCAGCATTAAAGTGTTATGGGATACCAGGAAGAGCTCGTTTATTTGAGGTTGTTCAAAAAGTAAAAGAAGCCAATAGCGCCCGCAGGTGGAAAGCGCCGAACAGAACTTTTATCGGAGTCTCTGATGACAGCACAGAATTAGATATCAATCCGGCACTGGAGATTGATTATATTGTCGCCCCTCCTCGGATGGCTCTCTATCTGGAATACAGCACCAGAATTTACAGCATTTATCTGAAATATATTGCGCCGGAAGATATTTTCCCGTATTCGATTGACGAAGTATTTATGGATGTAACGAATTATCTGCATACCTATAATATGACAGCAATAGAACTTGCAATGACCATGATACAGGATGTACTGAAAACAACAGGCATAACTGCAACTGCAGGAATCGGAACAAATATGTATTTGTCCAAGATTGCGATGGATATCGTGGCGAAGCATATTAAAGCAGATAAAGATGGCGTACGAATTGCGGAACTGGATGAAATGTCATACCGAAGGAAACTCTGGAGCCACAGACCTCTTACTGATTTCTGGAGAGTCGGAAAGGGATATGCAAAGAAGCTGGAAGAATATGGACTTTATACGATGGGCGATATTGCAAGATGTTCCATCGGAAAAGAGAATGAATTATACAACGAAGATCTGTTATATAAGCTGTTTGGCGTTAATGCAGAGCTGCTGATCGATCATGCCTGGGGATATGAGCCCTGTACCATGGAAATGGTCAAGGATTATAAGCCGGAAACGAACAGTGTTTGTTCCGGGCAGGTACTTCATTGTCCTTATGACTTTGAAAAAGCAAAATTAGTCGTCAAAGAGATGACGGACCAGATGGTTTTGGATTTGGTGGATAAGAAGCTTGTAACGGATCAGATTGTGTTGACGGTTGGCTATGATATTGAGAATCTGAACAATGCCGACAGGAAAAAGCAGTATCATGGAGAGGTTACGATCGACCGTTATGGAAGAAGAATTCCGAAACATGCACATGGAACGATCAATCTGAAACGGCAGACTTCCTCAACAAAACAGATAATGGATGCAGTAATAGAGTTATATGACAGGATTGTTGACAGAAACCTGCTTGTCAGAAGAATCAATATCACGGCGAACAGGCTTGTGGATGAGAGTTCTGTAAAGAAAGAAGAAGTGTATGAGCAGATGGATCTTTTTACAGATTATGAGGCGCAAAGGAAAAAGAAGGAAGAGGAAGAAGCCGCGCTGGATCGCGAAAAACGTATGCAGGAAGCAATGCTCAGTATTAAAAAGAAATTTGGAAAAAACGCTGTGCTGAAGGGGATGAATCTTCAGGAAGGTGCAACCGCCAGGGACAGAAACGAACAGATTGGCGGTCACAAGGCGTAAAGGAGTTGAAAGAGGATGAAAAATAATTCTTATGACGATATCATCAATTTACCCCATCCGGTCTCTAAGAATCATCCGCAAATGCCACTTCGGGATCGGGCTGCGCAGTTTGCTCCTTTTGCAGCCCTGACCGGGCATGATGCTGCGATAAAGGAAACAGCAAGATTAACCGATGAAAGATTGGAACTGAGCGAGGAAGCGATTGCTCAGCTGAATGAAAAAATCAACATAATCAGAAATAATATCGGTATAGAACAGAATGTATCGATAACCTATTTTGTTCCCGATGCAAAAAAAGCCGGCGGCTCCTATGTCACGTGCTCTGGTATTGTAAAAAAGATAGACGAATACGAGCATACCATCATTATGACGGATCAAACGGTTATTCCAATCGAGCAGATAAGTGATATTAAATGTGAAGAGTGGTAAATGTAAAAACAGATACAAAGAATATAGAATGTTTCACTAGAAAAAGTTGAGACAGAAAGTGGAGGTGACCATCATGGCTTCTTTTGATCAGAAGCTCCGTAAGTTATATCTGATGGAAATCCTGCTGGAACGTACCGATGATGAACATATGTTAAATGCATCGGAGTTGTGCACGGTTCTGGATCAGGAATGGCCGACTGATAAAGTGGCACTATCTCGCTGACTTAAAGCAATTTATCACATCGAGTTGGAATTGTTGACAATCATATTGGCCTAGACTATACTTGTTTTATCAAGCACGGCTCGAAAATTCTGTATTGTCAGAAAAATAAGTAGATGTTGAGTTCAAGAAAGTAAAACTTTCATAAAGAGGTGTCAGAATGGATAAAAAAACAACGTTGGAAATGATTGCAGCAATTTCAAATGCAAACGGTACATCAGGCTTCGAAGATGAAGTGGTTGCTGCAATTCGTCCTTATGCAGAAGGACTCGGAGAAATTACAGAAGATCGCATGCGCAACCTATATATCCGCCGTAAAGAAAATAACGGCAAACGTCCGGTTGTTCAGCTTGATGCACATAGTGATGAGGTTGGCTTTATGGTGCAGGCTATCTGCCCGAACGGAACTCTCCGCATCATTCAGATCGGAGGTTGGGTGAACCACAATATTCCCGCTCATAAAGTCCTGGTTCGTAACCGATTCGGAGAATATATTCCAGGTATTACTGCCAGTAAGCCTCCGCATTTCATGACAGAGCAGGAGCGTAAAGCACCTCTGGATATGAAAGATATCACGGTAGATGTTGGCGCTGTTTCTAAAGAAGAGGCGGTTGAAAAGTTCGGCATTCGTATCGGTGAACCGGTAGTGCCAGATGTGACATTTACATATTCAGAAACCACAGATCTGATGGTGGGCAAGAGCTTTGACTGTCGTCTGGGATGTGCGGCAATTCTTAAGACCATGCATACTCTGGCTGGTCAGGATTTGAATGTGGATATTGTTGGCGCTTGTGCAGCACAGGAAGAAGTTGGTGTACGTGGTGCCACTGTGACAGCACAGGTAATTAAGCCGGATATCGCAATTGTTTTTGAAGGCTGCCCGGCAGATGATACGTGCGTTGAGCAGTATATGGTTCAGACGGCTATTAAGCGTGGCCCGATGCTTCGTCACATTGATTCACGCATGATCACCAATCCGCGTTATCAGAGATATGCGCTTGATCTGGCAGAAAAGCTTGGCATTCCGGTTCAGGATGCAGTTCGCAGTGCTGGTTCAACCAATGGTGCAGTTATACATCTGACTGAAAAAGCAGTTCCGGTCATCGTTATTGGTGTTCCGGTTCGCTATGCGCACACACATTACGGAATTTCAGCTTATGCTGATTTTGATAATGCGGTTAAGTTGGCATGCGAAATTCTTAAAAGATTTGACGAAGAGCAGATTATGAGTTTCTAAAAAAATATAATGATGTGCTGAAAGCGACAGGTATAACGGCAACTGCCGAAAAAGGATATGCAAAGAAACGCATCACAGTTATTTAAACTTTTATGTGACAAACGTAACTGTCTGTGATATTATGAAAGTGGTATAGGCGAAAATGACTTTTGCAGAAACGAAAGTATTTTCAAATTTTATTTAAAAATATACTTATTCTAATGAATAAGTGAGAGGTCATATAGATACGGGACGGTATGAGTACAAAGAACATTACCAGTGAACAGTAATGTAGGAGAACAGTTCGAACATATGTATCGGCTGTTCTCCTTTTGTTTTCAGGCATTAATGGGGGAATATTTTCTATATAAGTGTTGGGAGATTTTATGGAAAAGTTTAAGGCAAATGATAATAAGAATGAAGAACATGAGATTAATTACAGACAATTTAATAAAAAGCTGGAACTTCTGAATCAGATTCTGTCTCTGATATCAGACATTAATCAGGCATCGGATGAGAAAGAGATAGATACCATTCGATTTTATTGCACAGCCCGCTGAAAAACAGTTGGAAGAAAACATAATGAGGAAAATTCAATGAAAATAAATAATACAGCTGCTAAACCTATTAAGAAATACTGCTATATTGTCGGCCTCCTCTCTTTCTTGATCGCGTTTTTTGCGTGTAGTCAGATGCTCAGATATCAGGAAAAAGAAAAAAAAGCATCGGGAATCTATATGGCACAAAGTACGATAAGGAGAGTCAAGGCAAAGCTGGACAATTATATAACGATTTCTGATCTTCTTGGAAACTATATCATTGATGGATCGGATATGGATGAAAACACTTTTTCAGAACTGGCAGAAAAGATCCCAAATGAGGATGGTGTGGTAAAGGCATTTGAGCTGGCACCGGAAGGAATCATAACCGAAATCTATCCTATGCAAGGAAATTCAGAGGCTCTTGGACTGGATGTACTGGGGGAACATGAACGGAAAAAGGATGCAGCTCTGGCTAAGGAAACCGGGGAGTATACACTTGGCGGCCCCTATCAGTTAAAGCAGGGAGGAACCGGAGCATTACTTTTTAAACCGGTTTATCGAATCGATGATTCCGGAGAGAGTAGTTTCTGGGGATTTGTACTCCAGGTGATTGACTGGGATCGTTTTATGAGTGACATAAATCTGCAATCCTTAAGTGAGGCGGATTTCAGTTATAAAATCTGGTCTTATGACAGAAGCAGTGGAGATAAGGTTATTTTTGCCCAGAGTCAGGACGATATGCCGGAAGACAGCCTGACGATAGAATGCGAGATCCCGAATAACACATGGTATTTTGATATTGTGCCTTCGAATGGGTGGATCCCGGTTTCATACTGGCTCCTCGCTATTGCCGCTTCTTATATATTTTCATTATTGGTCGCTACAATTTATTATCAGATATCCAGCAAAAAGCACAGAGAAAAACAATATGCAGCTGATCTTAAGAATGCAGCGGAGCTGGCGAAAAGTGCAAACGAAGCAAAAACGCGATTTCTGTTTAATATGAGTCATGATATACGGACGCCGATGAATGCGATCATAGGTTTTTCCGGATTACTGGAAAAGAATCTTCAGAACGAGGAAAAAGCAAAGGAATATCTGGGAAAAATCTGTTCTTCCGGAAATCTGCTGATGACGATCATTAACCAGATCCTGGAGATAGCCCGTATTGAAAGCGGTACTACAGCGCTGCAGATGAAAGCTGAGGATATAAACACAGTATTTCATACGGTAAACACAGTATTTGAGGAAGATATAAGGAAGAAGAACCTGCAGTATTCGGCAGATTTGGATGTATATCATACGTTTATCTTTTGTGACAGAGTGAAACTTCAGGAGATAATGCTGAATATTATCAGCAATGCAATAAAGTACACGTCCGATGGGCATGCGGTCCATGTAAAGATATATGAGAAAGATTCAGAGGATCCCCGGAAAGCCCGGTTTATTTTTAACTGTGAAGATACAGGCATTGGCATGAGCGAGGAATATCTTCCACATATCTTTGAAGAATTTTCCAGAGAGCATACAACCACAGAGAACAAGGTCGCGGGTACAGGACTGGGCCTTCCTATTGTGAAATCCATGATTGAGCTGATGGGAGGAAGCATCCAAGTAGAGAGCACGCAAGGTGTCGGGACAAAATTCACGGTAGATATTTCTTTTGATATGGCATCAGAATCGGATGTATATAGGGATCAGATATCTGAACAGCCAGATATATTAGAAAAGCTGGAAGGAAAACGTATTCTTCTTGCAGAGGATAATGATCTGAATGCAGAGATTGCGATAGAACTGCTTGCGGAACAAAAGATCATTACAGACCGTGCGGAAGATGGAGCAGAGTGTCTGGATAAGCTGGAGAAAGCAGATTCCGGATATTATGATATGATTCTTATGGACATTCAGATGCCGGTGATGGATGGATATGATGCTGCAGCCAGGATACGCAGAATGAAAGATGAGAAGAAAGCCTCCATCCCCATTATTGCAATGACGGCTAACGCCTTCGCAGAGGACAGGCAGAAGGCAATATCAATGGGAATGAATGATCATGTGGCAAAACCAATTGATATGAATGTACTTTTACCGGTGATAGCAAAGCATATAAGGTGAAAGATCAGTGTTACTGTTCATTGGTAACGTTCCGCGAGGTGTTTTTTGTGAACAAAGTTCACAGAAAACCCGAGAATCTCAGCGCGAAATCATGCGAATGCATGATTTCTGTGCATCGCGAAGTGTGTTACTGGTCACGGGGTGAACCGTAACTAAGAGTAAACGGCGACTTGACTTATTAGTTGCAACCACATATAATTGTTTCGGAACGTAACTTAAAACTTACATTTCGAATACATGAATAAATTCCTATGAAGGGAAGAATAAATGAAATTATGAAACCTGTGGAGGCATATGATAATGTCAAAAGATGAGTATTTAATCACAGATGCGCCTCTTAAAGCGCTGACGGTCTTTGCAATGCCGATGATTCTCGGCAGCTTTTTTCAGCAAATATACAATATGGCTGATTCCATTATCGTCGGTCAGTTTGTGGGCTCCTCCGCACTTGCAGCTGTCGGTGCATGTGCAGCGCTGACCAATGTTTTCATTTGTGTGGCACTGGGTGCCGGTGTGGGTGCCGGTGTGCTTGTGAGCCGCTATTTCGGTGCCAGGGAGTATGGAAAAATGAAAACCATCGTGTCAACGTCTTTGCTTAGCTTTTTGATCCTAAGCATAATCCTTGGTATTTTTGGCTTTAGCTTTTCCCATTGGATGATGAGCGCGTTACAAACCCCTGCAGATATAATGGATGACGCAGTGCTGTATTTGCGGGTCTATTTCGTGGGTTTTCCGTTTTTGTTTATGTACAACATTCTTTCAACGATGTTTACTTCCATAGGCGAATCAAAAATTCCACTGGGACTCCTGATATTCTCGTCAGTCTTAAATATTTTTATGGATCTTTGGATGGTGGCTGGTCTTGATCTCGGCGTGTTCGGTGCGGCGCTTGCAACCTTGATTGCACAAGGCATTTCCGCCGTGTTTTCGCTTCTGATTTTCTTATATCGGATGCGACGATATAAGAGCTCTTTTCAACGATTTGACTGGCGGGAGCTGCATTCCATGCTTCAGATTGCGGTTCCATCAGTTCTCCAGCAGTCTACAGTGTCTATTGGTATGATGATCGTGCAGGCAGTTGTAAATCCTTTCGGCACACAGGCGCTTGCGGGATATGCGGCGACGATGCGGGTGGAGAATGTTTTTTCCCTGATTTTTGTATCCATCGGCAATGCAGTTTCGCCATATGTTTCACAGAATCTCGGCGCAAACAAACCCCAGCGTATCAAAAAAGGCTACCAGGCTGCATTGGTATTGGATGTGTGCTTTGCAGCCATTGCCTTCATCGTCATTGAAACGCTACATACGCAAATTTCCTCGCTGTTTCTTGGTAAAGACGGAACCGCCCTGGCCTATCAGGTATCCGGGGATTATATGAGATGGCTTGGTTATTTCTTCATTTTTATGGGAATCAAAATGGCAACCGATGGAGTCCTTCGTGGTCTCGGAATCATGCGTCCGTTCCTTATTGCAAACATGGTAAACCTGGCGATTCGCCTGTCTGTTGCCTTGATTTTTGCACCGCGTTTTGGTATTGAATTCGTCTGGCTTGCTGTACCAGCAGGTTGGTTTGCGAACTTTTTAATATCCTATGTGGCGCTCAGGAGATCATCAAGTCTATAGTATCTGGCTGTATTTTGCAGAAAGTTTTTTTTAAACATGCTATAGAAAAATGTTTTTCATTGGACGTGCTGCTTCAGAAATAGCTGAAAGAGAACGCGGGAAATGAAGGAGGTATCATGAAAATTACTTACATTAATCACAGTGGATTTTTAATTGAGACCAGAGACTGCTACTATATTTTTGATTATTACAAGGGTGAATTGCCGCACCTTGACAAGGAAAAAGAAGTAATCGTTTTTTGCAGTCATTTCCACGAGGATCATTTTAACCCACAAATCTTTGGGATTCTTGATGATATGGGGATGACTTATCAGGCAGTCCTGGCGAATGATATACGAAAAAGGAATCATTTATCGGATCTGAAGATCACATATGTTTATCATGATCAGACTTATAATCTGGATAATGGTACTGAAGTTGATACCTTGCTGTCTAACGATAGTGGTGTCGCATTCATTGTCAGAACAAAGGAAGGCACCATTTATCATGCCGGCGATTTAAACGACTGGTACTGGGATGGTGAGCTGAAAGCTGGCAACCAGAGACTTACTTCTGCATATCGTGCAGAGATCAGGAAAATTAAGGGTATGCATTTTGATGCTGCATTTGTTCCCTTAGATCCGAGGCAGGGAGATCACTATGCTGACGGGATCCTGTATTTCCTTAAAAATGTAGATTGCAATGTCATTTTTCCAATGCATTACTGGAATGATGCCAGTGTAATTAAGCGGTTCATTACTGAATATCCGCAATATAAGTCACGCATTAAAAACACAGAATGTACAAAAGGAGAAGAAGTATGAAATTTAAGATGATTCACGAAAACTACAATGTGTCAGACCTGGACCGATCTATTAAATTTTACAATGAGGCCCTTGATCTGCACGAGGTAAGAAGAAAGACTACAGATGATTTTATCATCGTGTATCTGAGCAATGATGTAAGTGATTTTGAGCTGGAGCTTACCTGGCTTAAGGATCATCCACAGCCATATAATCTGGGTGAATGCGAATTCCACCTGGCATTCCAGGCGGAGGATTACGAGGCGGCGCACAAGAAGCACAAAGAGATGGGCTGCATTTGCTTCGAAAATGAAGCAATGGGAATCTATTTCATCGTAGATCCAGATGGCTACTGGCTTGAGATTGTGCCGTAAAGCTGGTTGGGAAATCGAATAAAGCTGGCGTATATTATTTTACAGGAGGGCACTTATGTACCTGGATAATTTAGATGAACTGGATCAGAAGATTATCCAGTTACTTATAGAAAATGCACGTATCTCCTACTCGGATATCGGTGAAGAAACTGGCATTTCCAGAGTGGCAGTAAAAGCCCGGATTCAGGCTATGGAGAAAAAAGGGATAATTGAAGAATATACAACAATAATAAATCCTCAAAAAATCAGTGGGGCTGTATCCTGTTATTTTGAAATTGAAATAAAACCAGATCATTTGTCACAGGTGACGGATATTTTATACAAAGATGATACAGTCACACAGATTTATCGTGTCACAGGAAGAGATAAATTGCATGTACATGCAGTTGCTTCATCAAGTGATGAAATGGAACACTTCCTGCACAACGTCATTGATACACTGCCCGGCATTATCAGCTGCAGCTGCAATACAATCTTATCACGGATTAAGGATATTAAAGGGTTACGGTTGTAGAGGTCAAATTGAGGTGGAACACTATGGCTTCTTTTGAAGAGAAGGAGGATAAATTTTATTGTTATTATTTGCAATTACAGTGTAGGTAAAATAAAAGGCAATGAACCAGAAATGGTTCATTGCCTTTTGTGCGGTATGGATTATTTTAATTTTTGTTATTCATTGCCCATATTTTCTTTCTGCCGTATAATAGAACTAATCAGATTAGAATTCAAATGATGAACACACAAAAGATTTTCTATGAACACAAGTTTATAACCAAATGAACGGAAATGGGAACCTTTATAATTGCATAATGTTCAACAAATGAACTCTACGTGACAAAAATAGAAAAATATAAAACATGCACAAACTTAATACACGAAATTTGTTCATTAATTTAACACAAAATGATTGACTACTAGGGGGATTTGCGTTAATATAATTAATACAAGGAGACGAGAAATGAACATTACAGAGTGTTAATGATTCGAACACATCAGTCTTAAGTTTAATAAAAAAACACAAAAGGTAGGGACAGCAATGAGACGTGGAATGAATAGCATGGAGATGCAGAAGAACAATCGGATCCTTGTTTTTAAAACTCTTCAGGAGAAAGGCATGATGACCAGAGCAGAGTTAGCCGTAGAGTTAAACCTGCAGAAAGCAACGATCACCAACATTATCAATGAGTTTTTTGAAATGGGGATTGTTGAAGTAAATGGTGAGACTGCCGCTGGACGAAGAGGTGAGAAGCTTAATTTGAAACTGGATGACATTTATACAATGTCCATAGGAATTACCCGTAAGGATTACCAGTTGGCGATTTTTGATCTTAGCGGCAATATGATCAAACACAGCTGCTGCAATTTTCAAAAAGAGAATGGCTTCCGGGAAATTGTTGAAAACCTGAAAGCCGATGCGGTGAAAATGGCAAATGAATATGGAAATAACCGTATCCTAGGAATTTGTCTGGCAGTGCCTGGACTGTTTATCAACAGACCGGAGAAGAACGAAGAAATCTTCATGGTTTCCGAATTCGAAGAGCTGAGCCAGATCAATGTGAAAGCTGAACTTGAAAAAGCACTTGGCAGAAAGGTTATGATCAAGCATGACGCCAAACTTTCCGCTTACGCAGAATGGAGATGTGCAGAGGAAATCAAAGGTCAGGAGCGGGGAAGTCTGGTAGTGGTACGATCCAGAGGATTTGGTATTGGTACTGGATGTGTTGTAAATGGGAATATTATGAATGGTCATTTGGGGCTTGCCGGTGAAGGTGGTTACATGGGAATCAATTATAACCAGGCAAGGGGAAATAAAGGAACCTTTGAATATTGTGCAGGTTCAGAAAGCGCGGCGCGATATGTGAAAGAAAGGTTATTCGAATTTCCAGACACTATTTTAAATGAGAAAAGTACATATCTGGATGTATTTGATGCATACCGGAAAGGGGATGCGCTGGCCACATGGGCAGTACATAAAGTAGCCTGGATGCTGGGATATGGAATTGCCAATATTATCTATCTGATCAATCCAGATTGCATCATTATTGGACCTGATTATCCGGATACAAAAGATTTTGTAAACAAAATCCGGGAGGCTATTCGAAATTTTGTACCTGCATTTGTGGAAGAAAATGCTTCTATAAGATATTCAAAAATCAGTCAGGAATCTTTCCTGTTGGGTGGATTTTACTATACATTTGATAATCTCTGCAGAAGAGATAATATATTTGATCTGATCCGAAGCGCTAAGGATGCGCGGTGGAAACCAGCCTGAAATCGGGCAGTGAAACATGTACTGATCATCTGATTATAACAAAATATGGGAACCTGCTAATGGAATCCGGAGTCCATGAACATCTTTTCGAAAAGTTATAATCAGAAGATAAAATAAATGAGCAGAAACGTAAAAAAAGGAGAAGAATCGAAATGAAAAAAAGAAATCTCGCATTAGCAATGGTACTGGCAATGGCAATGACAACAATGGGAAGCGCAACTGTATTTGCAGACGATGCATCTGATGATGCAGCTGGAAACGACTACACAATCGCATATGTACCGACCACAATGAACAACCCATTCTGGACCGCAATGCTTGGCGGTATCAAAGAAGAGATGGAAGCAAAAGGAATGGACGTTGATTCCCAGCTTGTAACAGTTGATGCAAACAGCGATCAGGCAACCATGAACAACTACGTAAACGACTTAATCGCTCAGGAAGTTGATGCGATCATCCTTGCTCCTATGGATTGTACAGCAGTAACAGAGGCTCTTCAGGCTTGCGAAGATGCTGGAATCCCGGTTATCAACGTAGACACAGCAGTTGATGCATCCGACAAAGTTGTTAGTATTATCGCTTCCGATAACTACAAAGCAGGTGTTGAGTGTGCAAAAGATATGATGAGCAAACTGGACGAGGGTTCCAAGATCGCAGTTATGGATCAGCCATCCGGAACAGCTTGTGTACAGCGTGAGCAGGGCTTCCTTGATACAGTTGGTGATTACTTCGAAATCGTATCTACAACAGATACAGAAGGTGACACAGCTAAGACAATGACAGCAGCAGAAGATGTTTTAACAGCTGATGATGACCTTGCAGCATTCTTCTGCATCAATGATATGGGCGCTCTTGGATGTGTACAGGCCGCTCAGGCAGCAGGCAAAGATGACATCCTGATCTATGGTGTTGATGGTAACCCGGACTTCATGGGATATGTTGCTGACGGTTCTGCTACAGCTTCTGCAGCTCAGCAGCCATCTGTAATCGGACAGAAAGCTCTTGACGCAGCAATCGATACTCTGGAAGGTAAAGAAGTAGAGCATGACCAGACTGTAGACGTAGTTCTGATCAACAAAGACAATATTGCTGATTTCGATGTAACAGATTGGCAGTAATCCATAATCCGTTATTGTCTCGAAATATCGGAAGACAGGAATGAAAACTGGCTGCCAGAGAGTGAAATCTCTGGCAGTTTTTCAGAGGAGCACAAATATGCAAAAAGAACTTTTACGTATGGAAAACATAGTAAAAACTTTCCCCGGTGTTAAAGCGTTGAATAATGCAGCAATCACAGTTCACGCCGGAGAGGTTATGGGATTTATGGGTGAGAACGGAGCCGGTAAATCCACACTGATGAATGTTCTGGGCGGTGTTTTTCCGGCTGATTCAGGAGACATTTATATTGAAGGAAAAAAAGTAGCAATCCATTCAATTCATGAATCTCAGGCTCTGGGAGTTGCATTTATCCATCAGGAACTTGCGCTGGAGCCATATCTTACAATTGCAGAGAACATCTTTCTTGGAAGAGAGATGAAGAACTCTTTTGGTATGGTAAGTAAAGATAAAATGGCAGAAGCCGCAAGACCATTTCTTGAGAGAGTTGGTCTTGATGTAGACCCAAATGAATTTGTAGGAAGACTTTCTATTGGACAGCAGCAGATGGTGGAAATTGCAAAATCATTTTCACTGAATGCGAAGATTTTAATTTTGGATGAACCGACATCTTCTCTTTCTGAAAAAGAGGTAGATGTGTTGTTTGATACAGTACGAGACCTTAAGAAACAGGGAATGGGCATTATCTTCATCACACATAAGATGGCAGAGGTATTCCAGCTTTGTGATGCAGTTACCATTATGCGAGATGGAGAATTTATGGGAGAACGTCAGTCAGCTGAATGTTCAGAGAGTGAGCTGATTTCCCTGATGGTAGGTCGGGACCTGGGTAACTACTATGTTCGTACTTATAATAAACCAGGCGACATCATGATGGAAGTTAAGAACATTAATGCAGGAAAAAGAGCAATCGACTGCAGCTTCCAGGTAAGAAGCGGAGAGATACTTGGTTTCTACGGACTGGTAGGGGCCGGAAGATCTGAGCTTATGAAAGCAATCATGGGACTTGATCCTATGGATTCCGGAGAGATTTATCTGAACGGAGAAAAAACAAAGAAACATGATCCGGCGTACATGCAGAAACATGGTATTGCCCTTGTTCCAGAGAGTAGAAAGACAGAAGGTCTTTTGTTAAACAATACCATCAAGTTCAATACTACACTTGCTGTACTGGATCGTTTCATTAAGAATCTGGTAGTAAATACCCGAAAAGAAGATGAGATCACAGAGGACGGAATCGAGAAACTTCACATTAAGACTCCTTCATCTCTTGTAAACTGTTCTACTCTTTCTGGTGGAAATCAGCAGAAAGTACTGCTGGCGAAATGGCTGGCTACTGATCCGAAGATTCTGATCCTGGATGAGCCGACTCGAGGAATTGATGTCGGTGCAAAAGCAGAGATTTATACCATCATCAACAACCTGGCGAAACAGGGACTGGCAATCATTCTGATTTCTTCAGAGATGCCTGAAGTAATGAACATGAGTGACCGAATGATGATCATGAGAGAAGGTCACATCATGGGTGAGTTAAGTCACGATGAGTATGATCAGGAACGGATTTTGAAGTACGCTATGGGGGTATCCAACAATGAATAATAAAAAATCACAGAGCTACGTAGGCCGGGCTGTAAAAAACTATTTTTCCCAGAACTGGGGAATCTTATTAGGCTTAGCAATTCTTTGCGTAATCTTTTCCATCTTTGGAAATAACTTTTTGACACAGAAAAACATTCTTAACCTGTTAAGAACATGTGCAACAAACTGCTTCCTTGCAATCGGTGTTCAGATGGCAATCATCCTTGCTGGTATTGACCTGACCGGTGGTGCACTTGCAGCGTTGAGTGGTGTTATGACCGTTGCAGCTTTCCAGTGGTGGGGATTCCCGGTACAGCTTGCTGTTCTTATGGGTATTCTGATTGGTGTTGTAATCGGTTTACTGAATGGTGTAATTGTTGCTTACACAGGAATCCATCCATTCGTTGTAACACTGGCAATGCAGTCCCTCTGTCGTGGTACTGCTTATCTGGTAGCAAACGGATCTCCTGTAACAGCTTATGGTAACGATGGTTTCGCAAAAATCGGACAGGGTTCTCTTGGACCAGTTCCGCTTCCAGTTGTATATATGATCATTTTCCTGATCCTGGACTATTTCTTCCTTAATAAAACCCAGACAGGACGTCATATCTATGCAGTTGGTGGAAACGAAGTATCCGCTCGTTTCTCCGGTATTAATGTAAAGAAGATTAAAATTCTTGTATGGACAATCAGTGGTGCGCTTGCTGGCTTCTGCGGTGTAGTTCTTGCTTCCCGTCTTGCTTCCGGACAGCCATCCACAGGCGAAGGTTATGAGACAGATGCGATTGCAGCAGCGGTACTTGGTGGAACCTCTTTCTTCGGTGGTACAGGTTCTGTAGGTGGACTTCTGATCGGTGTTCTGATCATCGGACTTATTTCAAATGGATTAAACTTAATGCATGTCAACTCTTATTGGCAGTTTGTATTAAAGGGAATTATCATCATCGCAGCAGTTTATGTTGATATGGTGAAACAGAAAAAACAGAACGCAGCAAAATAATCATATAAATTCAAAAAGGAGACTAAACAAATGGACAGCAAGAAGAAAAAAGAGTTGGAGTTATGGGCTGCAAAAATTCGTAAAACAGCTTTGCAGACAATCCAGACTGCAGGTTCCGGACATATTGGAGGATCTTTCTCCATCTGTGATATTATGTCAGTACTGTATTTCGACAAAATGAATGTAGATCCGGCAAACCCGGACAAGCCAGACCGTGACAGACTTGTTCTTTCCAAAGGACACTGCTCACCGGCAATGTATGCAACATTAGCTCTCAAGGGATTTTTCCCGGTAGAACATCTTTCTACATTCCGTAAACTGGACAGTGATCTTTCCGGACATGTAGAGATTCATGTGCCAGGTGTTGATATGTCTGCGGGTTCTCTTGGACAGGGACTTTCCACGGCTCTTGGAATGGCTATGTATGCAAAAGCAAATAAGACTGGAAACCGTGTATTCTGTATCATGGGAGATGGTGAAATTCAGGAAGGCCAGGTTTGGGAAGCTGCTATGTGTGCAGGCTTCTATAAAGCTGATAATCTGATCGCATTTGTAGATAATAACAATCTTCAGCTGGATGGCTCTCTGGAAGAAGTTATGTCTCCATACCCGATCGGTGACAAATTCAAAGCATTTGGCTGGAATGTGATCGAAATCGACGGACATGATGTAGAGCAGATCGCAGACGCTGTAGAGCTTGCTTCTGTAGTAACCGGAAAACCTACTGCAATCGTAGCACATACTATTAAAGGCAAAGGCGTTTCCTTATTTGAAAATAATGTTGACTTCCACGGCGGACAGCCAAAACCGGAACAGTGGCCGGCATGTTTTGCTGAATTGGATGCTAGACTTGCGGAACTGGAGGACTGATAAAATGGGAGAGAATATTTCAACAAGAGTAGCATATGGACGTGCATTAGCTGAATTTGGTGCAGATGAGAACATCTATGTATTTGACGCAGACTTAAAGAAATGCACCATGACACTTTATTTTTCAGAGAAATATCCGGAACGTTTTTACAACATCGGTATTGCTGAGGCAAACATGGTAGATGTTGCAGCTGGTTTTGCAACATGTGGAGCAACTGCTCTGGTACATACATTCGCTATTTTTGCAGCAGGCCGTGTTTATGACCAGGTAAGAAACAATGTCTGCTATCCAGGATTAAATGTAAAGGTAGTAGGAAGCCACGCTGGCCTTACAGTTGGTGAGGATGGTGCAACCCATCAGGCTCTTGAGGACATCAGCCTTATGCGTACAATTCCGGGAATGACTGTAATTGTTCCATGTGACGCAAATGAGACTCGTCTTGCAACAAAGGCTATGCTTGATTTCCAGGGACCATGCTATTTCCGTACAGGGCGTCCGGCAGTTGAGTGTGTAACTGATACAATTGAGAATTACTCATTCGAGATTGGCAAAGGCGTACAGCTGAAAGATGGTAAAGACGTTACAATCATTGCATGTGGCCTTATGGTTCAGGAAGCTCTGAAAGCACAGAAACTTCTGGAGGCTGAGGGAATCAGTGCAAGAGTTATTGATATGCATACAATTAAACCGATTGACCGTGATATCATTCTCAAAGCAGCAGAAGAGACCGGTGCAATTGTTACAGCAGAAGAGCACAATGTGATCGGCGGACTTGGAGCAGCTGTTGCAGAAGTTCTGGTTCAGAACAAGAGTATTCCGACTGAGTTTGTTGGAGTTCAGGATACATTTGGACATTCCGCTTCTCCGGCAGAACTGCTGAAACATTACGGATTAACCCCTGAGAATATTGCTGAGAAAGCAAAGAAAGCAATTTCCAGAAAATAATTACAGGAAAGAAACGGTTAAGCAAATGGCAGAAAGTTATGTAATTGGAGTTGACTTCGGAAGTGATTCTGTTCGTGTGCTTATTGTAAATACAGAGACTGGGGAAAATGTTGGACAGGGTGTTGCCTGTTATCCACGTTGGAAAGCTGGACTCTATCAGCATCCGGAGCACAGCATTTTCCGCCAGCATCCATTAGATTATCTGGAATCTTTGGAAAAATGCATTACGACAGCACTGGCAGAGCTTACCGAAGAGCAGAAAGATCATGTGATTGGAATTGGAGTGGACACTACTGGTTCCACTCCGGTTCCGGTAGATAAAAATGGAACTCCGCTGGCGCTGCTTGATGAGTTTGCAGAGAATGAAAACGCCATGTTTTTCCTCTGGAAGGATCACGCTGCAGCTGCTGAGGCGGACGAGATAAACAAGTTATTCAGAAACAACAGTGAGAATGACTATACCAAATACCAGGGAGATTACAGTGCGGAATGGTACTGGGCAAAAATCCTTTATGCAGTGAGACATGATGAAGCAATCCGCCAGGCAGCTTATACCTGGGAGGAGCATTGTGACTGGATGACTGGTATTCTTTGCGGGGAAACAAGACCGGAGAAAATTTACCACAGTGCGTGTGCAGCTGGTCATAAGGCTTTGTGGCACAGCGAGTGGAACGGTCTGCCGGCAGCTTCTGTTCTGGAACAGCTAGATCCGTATCTGGTACAGGTTCGCGAGCGGTATGGAAATGCACCGCAGCCGTCTACTGTGAAGGTTGGAACTCTTTGTCCGGAATGGGCTAAGAAACTGGGATTAAAAGAGAGTACTGTGATTTCAGGAAGCTCTTTTGATGCTCATGCAGGCGCTGTGGGTGCTGGTATTCAGAAGAAGACTTTTGTATGTACGATGGGAACTTCTTGTGTGGATATGTTCGTGGAGAAGCCGGAGAACCTGAAGGGAAAAGATATTCAGGCGTACTGTGGACAGGCTGAGAATTCCATTTTGCCTGGATACGTAGGCGTGGAGACCGGACAGGCGGCTTTTGGAGATATATTTGCATGGTTTAAGAGGCTGTTGGAGTGGCCGCTGGCAGAACTTGCAGCTGATGAGAATTCTGGTATTTCAGATGAACTATACAAAAAAGTCGAAGATCGGATTTTGATTATGCTGCAGAAGAAGGCGGAAGAACTTCCGGAAGAGCCATTCCCAATTGCACTGGACTGGTTTAATGGGCGCCGTTATCCAAATACAGACGATTTCCAGAGATCTGCCATTTCCGGATTATCGCTGGGAATGGATGCGCCGTATCTCTACCGCAGTCTTGTGTTTGGAGCCGTATGTGGTCTGTACCGTCTGATTGAAGGTTTCGAGAAACAGGAAATTGATATTGAAAAGGTGATCGCGGTAGGTGGAATTTCCAAGAAATCACCTTATGTTATGCAGATGTTGTCTGACTTAAGCGGACGTGAGATACACATTCTGGACAGTGACCAGACATGTGCACAGGGAGCCGCTATGTATGCCGCTGTGGGAGCTGGAATTTACGAGACATTGGAAGTGGCAGCAGAGCATATGGCAGCGAAATGTATTAAGATTTGCAAACCGGATTCTGAGAAGAAAGACTGGTATAAGAAACATTACCAGGAGTATCTGAAACTGGCAGAAGCGGTTAATAAATTAAGTTGAAGATAGAAATTGCTATAAAATTTTGAAAAAACCTCGGAAAATGCAGGCTGGTATTCAGGAAAGGTGAGTACCGCCTGTATTTTTGGCTTCTTTAATAGTGCTGTCGCCGGTTGGCAAGAATAGTGTGAAAGAATAATTGTAATATTGTTTTAATGTTTACGGCAACAAGATATCAGAAAAGATGGTGTAATTAAACTTTGCGAAATGAAGTTTATAGACGAACCCTTTCTCAAACACATTCTAAAAAGAGAATGGAGATCAAAGTGTGGCGCACATCTTGCGAAAATCCTTTTCAAACAGGCTCTAAGGTAGTCAAAAGCAAAAAAATGTTATATACTTACGCTATAAGAATATGGAAACGGATAAGGACACAGGAGGTAACCATGGGCAGATATCTGAATCCGGGAATGGAGAGCTTTGAAAAAAGCGTAAATTCTGAAATCTACGTAGATAAAACTGGTTTGGTCGGATACACGAATCGGGTAATGAATACAGTGCAGGGATATGTCTGCGTCAGCCGCCCGCGGAGGTTTGGAAAATCCATGGCTGCGAATATGCTTACGGCATATTACAGCAGAGGCTGTGATTCCAGAGAAATATTTTCCAAATTTGAAATATCCGAGAGTCCTGATTTTGAAAAGTACAGAAATAAGTATAATACCATTTTTTTGAATATGCAGGAGTTTCTGAGTAGAAGCGATAGTGTTGAAGCATTGGTTGACCGGGTAAAAAAACTTGTTTTGCGGGATCTGAAGCGAGAATATCCGGATGTGGATTATTTTGACGATACGGATCTGGTGGAATCCATGCAGGATATTTATGAGACTGAGAAGTGTCCATTTGTTGTTATTATAGATGAGTGGGACTGTATTTTCAGGGAGTTCAGGCAGAATAAGGAAGCACAGGAGAAATACCTGGATTTCCTGAGAGACTTGCTGAAGGATAAGGCATGTATTCACTTAGCGTATATGACGGGTATTTTGCCAATAAAGAAATATGGAACCCATTCTGCATTAAATATGTTTGATGAATTTTCCATGATAAATCCAGGCCCTCTTGCACCGTATGTGGGTTTTACTGAGGTGGAAGTGGAATATCTGTGCCATAAATACAGGATGGATATGGAAGAAGTAAAAGCCTGGTATGATGGATATTCATTTTCTATGGCGGCATCTGTTTATAGTCCGCGTTCTGTTGTAAACAGTATGCTCTTCGGAAAAATAGAGAATTACTGGAATCAGACGGAAACATTCGAGGCCCTGCAGGTTTATATTGATATGAATTTTGATGGCCTGAAGGATGATGTTTTGAGCATGATTGCAGGGGAAAGGATTCCGGTTAATACGGGAAGCTTTACCAACGATATGACAACCTTCCGAACAGAGGATGATGTATTGACATTGTTGATTCATCTGGGGTATCTGGCTTATGATTCGGAGAATAAGGTGGTGAAGATTCCGAATAATGAAGTGCGAAATGAGTATGTTAACAGTGTAGCTGCATCGGACTGGGGCGAGGTATCAATTGCGCTGAAGCAATCTGCTGACACGTTAAATGCAATCTGGCAGAGACGGCCACAACAGGTTGCGGAAGGAATACAACTGGCTCATTTTGAAACGTCTCATATTCAGTATAATGATGAAAACGCCTTGAGTTATACGATTTCTCTTGCTTTATATGCTGCAAGGAATTTTTATACAATGCACAGGGAATTGGCTGGCGGAAAGGGATTTGCGGATATTGTATTTATTCCACGTAAGAAATTTCAGGATAAACCGGCACTTGTGGTAGAGCTGAAATGGGACAAGAGTGCAGATGGGGCAATCAGCCAGATTAAAAGAAAAGAATATTGCAGAAGTCTGGAAGAATATGCTGGAAATGCACTTCTGGTTGGAGTGAATTACAATAAGAAAACAAAATTACATGAATGTATGATTGAAGAGTATAAATTTTGAAATATAAGATATAAAAATGTATATTGATCGAGGCTGTCAGGAGTGTGAACGGACAGCCTCGATTGTTTGTGACTTTCTCGATGTTCAATTTTTTATCCAATTTTCATTTTGATAAAAATTAATTGAAATAAACTGTGTAAATTATTGCATAAAATGAATTTTAAGACTTTAATTTTGTAAAAAACATCCAAAAAAGATTGTAATGTAAAATGGCAAATGATATACTGTTGCTACATACAATAAGAAATACAACATAATAACAGGAAGAAAAATAGTTTGTATGAAAGTGAAGGAGGCGATTGTTTGGCTAGTATAAAAGAAGTAGCACAGAAGGCTGGAGTTGGTGTTGGTACGGTATCGAGGGTTTTAAATTCTACAGGGTATGTATCGGATGAGACACGAATTAAAGTAGAGACCGCAATGAAAGAATTAAATTATATTCCAAATGAACTTGCAAGAAATTTGTTAAGTAAGAAAAGTGGAATTGTCGCAATTATTATTCCCAAAATATCACATCCGTTTTTTGCAGAGGTAGTTTTATATGCTGAAGCAGAACTAATGAAAAAGGGATATAAGACAATGATCTGTAGTACCTACAGTGAGCAGAACTACGAAAAAGAATACATTAATATGTTGAACAGACATATTGTGGATGGGATCATAGCAGGAAGCCATATGCTGGATTTTGAGGAATATCAAGGTGTGCAGGGACCCATTGTTGCGTTGGATCGTTTTTTGGGTGAAAATATTCCTGTTGTTTCAACAAATCATAAGATTGGCGGAAAATTGGCGGCAGAGGAATTGGTTAGAAATAATTGTCGTTGTGTGTTACAGATTCAAGGCGCTCGAGTAGTTGATTCTCCGTCACATGAAAGGCATTATGAGTTTGAGCGATACATGAAAAAACGTGGTGTGACTGTTTATTCCCATGAAATGGACTGGAATGATTTTGATTATGGACAGTATGATGTAATGGCAGATATGCTTATGGATAAGTATCCGGATATTGATGGGATTTTTGCAGTGGATATGGTAGCAATTGCATGTATAAGACAGCTATTAAAACGCAAGAAAAAAGTTCCAAGAGATGTAAAGGTAGTAGCTTATGATGGAACTTATGTAGCGAAAGTTGGAGTTATGAACCTGACTGTTGTACAGCAGCCTATTGAGGAGCTGGCAAAACGTGCAGTTAATATTTTGCTTAATATGATACAGGGGAAAAAGTATCATAATAAAAAAGTGTTTTATGAGCCTACGTTACTTCTGGGAGATACGACAGATGATAAAGAATAAAACGTGGAAGAAAGTGTTACAATTTATCCTAATTGAATTTGTGCAAAATAAATAAAAAATATAAAAATGGAACGGATTCCATATAAAACTATTGACAAAAATAAGAGCAGAGTATATACTCGTAACCATAAAGGATGAGCGCACATCTAGGTAACTCGTATCAAATAATGTATTGGAGCTAAGGATTTCTGAAAGGAAATTCTTTTTAAAACACAAATGTGGAAACCTTTCCACGTTAAGGTATGGAGGTTTTAGAATGAGAAAAATGATGAAAAAAGCGATTGCATTAAGTCTTATAGCAACAATGTCTATGTCAGCAGCTACTATTGTTCATGCAGAAGATGAAGTGACTCTTAGAGTATTAAACTGGGGAAATACTGATGAGGAAAAGATTGCAAATGATGCCATTGCTCGTTTTAATGAGGAAAATCCAAATGTAAAGGTGGAACAGACTTGTGTACCGGTTGAGTCATGGTCAGACTTTATTCAGAAGTGGATTACCATGTGTACTTCAGGAGAAGCTCCGGATGTAATCAGCCTTGGTCTGGAAGCTGTTAATATGGCTGTAAGTAATGATTTACTGGTACCACTTGATGACATTATTACAGATGATGAAGAACTTACGGCTAAGAAAGATCAGTATGCACCATCTTTACTTGAAGGTTTTACTGTAAATGATTCTCTGTATGGTCTCCCGAACGGAACTCAGACAATGGTAGTTTATTATAATAAGCATATGTTTGATGATGCTGGTTTAGAGTATCCACAGGATGGATGGACATGGGATCAGTTCAGAGAAACTGCTGAGAAGCTTACCAAGGATGGTGTTTACGGATTTTGTTTCCCATGCACTTATTTCCAGCTTACACCGTGGTGGTCAACTAACAATGCAGCATTAGTTGGTGAGGATGGCGAGACACCTACTGTTAACAGTGAAGGTATTGTGGAAGCAGTAGATTTCTTAAATGGTATGTATAAAGATGGTATTTGTCCAGAACCAATCAGCTCAGACGGATACTCCATGTTTGCAAATAATCAGGTTGCTATGGTTGGTGCTGGTCGTTGGGTATTAAATACCTGGCAGGATGCAGGATTAACAAATGATGATTTTGATTGCGTTCAGTGGCCGGTAAAAGAGAAAGACGGTTCTGTATATGGAGGATCTGCATGGTGCATTGGTTTCACAACAGAGCATCAGGATCTTGCAATTGAGCTGTTAAAAGAAATGGTATCTGATGAAACATTAACAGCTGTTGCAGCAGGTGGCCAGCAGGTACCGCCAACAGAAGCATTGGCAACATCTACAGATATTATGGGAACATGCCCTGATAATATTATGGGAATCTGGAAAGCAGTTACAATTGCAGATCCAATTGCGGCTCCAAGTTATTTCGGAGATCTTGAGCAGACTTTCTTACGTGAGTTGGAGGAGGTGTTCTCTGGAGCGAAAGAACCTCAGGCAGCAATGGATGAAGCGCAGGCTCAGATTGAGAGCGCAATTCAGTAAAAGATATGGCCAGGAGGGATTTATCCTCCTGGCATACTGTAAGACCGTTTTATCCGTAAAGGAGGAAAAAATCGGTGAATAAGAAGAAAAACAGACATAAATGGGATAAAAAAGAGTTAAAAGCAGCGTATCTTTTTACACTTCCATCATTTATTGGCTTTATGTGCTTTGTACTCATTCCAATTATATGGGTAATTGTAATTTCGTTTCACAAATACAACGTGTTTACCGGTGCCAGTACTTTTATAGGGCTGGAAAACTATAAAAAAATATTTACAGATATCAGATCTTTAACTGCTCTGAAAAATACTTTATGGTACACCATATGTTGTTCACTGGGAAATACAGCAATAGGACTTATTCTTGCTGTGCTGGTTGATAATATTCTGCCAAAAAAAATAACCGTATTTTTTAGATCTGTTTATTTCTTTCCATCATTAGTAGCACTAACGTTTGTGGCAATCATATGGCAGGCCTTTTTTCAGACAGATGCAGGGGTTATCAACTATTATCTGGGACAACTTGGAATCGCTAAAATTGGATGGTTGAATGATCAGGCTTATTCTAAACTTTCTGTTTTGATTCTGGATATCTGGAAAAACTCTGGCATGTCAATGCTTTTGATATTAGCAGGATTACAGAATGTAGACCAGGGACTTTTGGAGGCTGCCAGCATTGATGGTGCGAATGTAGTACAGCGCTTTTTCAAGATAATTATTCCGGTAGCGTCACCACAGATATTTTTTGTTCTTGTTATGAATGTAACAGGCGCACTGAGAATATATGAATCTATTTATGTATTGACGAACGGAGGACCGGGAGATTCATCAAGAAGTTTGGTTATGCTGATTGCTGAAAAGGGATTTACATCGTTTGATTATGGAACGGCGTCGGCACTATCAATTATGCTTCTGATTCTTATTGGTATTGTAACGGTATTTCAATTTGTAGGAAGCAGGTGGTGGGTACATTATGAATAAGAAAATACATTTATTTGGAAAGACAATAAAAGTAAGCCATATCCTGCTGACTATTATCATGTTTGGCATAGCATTTTTGATGATTGCCCCATTTCTTTGGGTGCTTTCAGCATCATTCAGAACATATAGTGAAGCAACTTCATTACCGCCTAAATGGCTGCCTCCATTTTTTACAGAAATGAGATTAGGATATTTTAAAAAATTATTTTCAAATACTATTCCGTTTTTTGTATTTATGAAGAACAGCTTAAAGATAAGTGTGATTATTACACTTGGCATGAGTTTGCATGGTGCTATTGCAGGATATGCATATGCAAAGTTTGATTTTCCAGGAAAAAATATTATGTTTGCATTGCTGATGGTTGCAATGATGGTTCCGATTCAGGTTACGATTGTAGCATTGTATAAGATCATGACGATGCTGGGAGTGATTAACACATCCTGGGCAGTTACGCTTCCATCAATTTTCGGTGCAAGTTGTCCCGGTCTGGCAGGTGCATTTGGAGTCTTTATGATGAGACAGTTCTTTATGGGAGTTCCTAAAGAATTGAATGAAGCAGCTGCAATTGATGGCGCGGGACCGATAAGAACATTTATTTCGATTATGCTGCCAATGGCGAAATCAACATTGGCATCGTTAGCAATTATTGTGTTTACATATTCTTGGAACGATTATTTTACAACATTTATTATGATCAATGATACGGAGAAACTTACACTTCCAGTCGGAATTTTGTCAATAAAACAGCCGTTCTCAACAGGAGACAATGTAGTATTTGCAGCAGTAGTTCTTGCTATTCTGCCAGTTCTTATTGTATTTCTGATTGGACAGAAATGGATTGTCAAGAGTATGACCCATGTAGGAGTGAAAGGATAATAAATAATATATCAGGAGGTTAATGACATGAACAAAGATTTATTACATTCCAAGGTTGAGCTGTTTGAAACAGGTGGAGAGATTTCTTATCAGGGAGATGCAAACGTGGCAAAATTTCTTCTTGGTGGAATCGGAACAGGAAACATTGCAGTAGGTGCAAGAGGACAGTTATTAGATTGGGAAATTTTTAACTGGCCTGGAAAAGGACAGTTTGTACCATTTTCTTTCTTTGCAATTCGTACAAAAGAAGAGGGTGAAGAACCAGTAAGCAGAATTCTTGAATCTAAAATCAAACCACCATTTTATAAATCCCATGGATTTCTGAATGGTGAGTTAGCAGGAATTCCAAGATTTGAAAAATCCAAAATGGTTGGAAAACAGCCATTTGTTTATGTGGATTTGGAAGACAGTAAAGTTCCGGTAAAGGTTCGTATGGAAGCGTATACACCTTTTATTCCACTGGATGCAGACAATTCTGGTATTCCAACAGCAATTATTAAATATAAAGTGTCTAACCCGACAAACAAACCTATTGATGTGTCTGTTGTTGGTACAATGGCGAATGTAGTTGGTTTTGATGGATATGATGTTTTCAATAATGTTAAACTGGTAGATCAGGTTGAAAATGAATATCGTGAAGAAGCTGGATTAAAAGGCTGGTATTATAAGGCTAAAAATCTTACAGAGAAAGATATGAAATTTGGTTCCATGTCAATTGCAACTACAAATGAAAATGGAATCAGCAGAAAGAAATGGCTTCATGGTCAGTGGACTGATAACGCGCAGGACTTCTGGGATGATTTTGTTGAAGATGGAAAATTAACAGAAGAAGAGGAAATTGAAGCAAAAGGATGTGACCTTCTTGCTCATTATGACTTCAGCTTCTTAAACCTGAAGGAGAGAATCAGTTCTATCTGCTGTTCTGAAACAATCAAACCAAACGAGGAAAAAGAATTTGAATTTTTAATTTCCTGGTATTTCCCAAATCGTCCTAAGGGATGGATTGAGTATGATGCTGATTTAGAGCGTTACAGAAATGGTGGTTATGACATCATCCGTAACTATTATGCTACTTTATTTAAGGATGCATGGGATGTAAGTAAATATGTAGTAAATAAGAAAGACTATCTTGAAGGAAGCTCCAAAGACTTTGAGAATGCATTATTTAATACGTCACTTCCGGCATATGTTATTGATGCAGTTGCCTCAAATATTATGTCAATGAAGAGCCATTGCTGCTTCCGTATTGAAAATGGCAATTTCCTTGGATGGGAAGGTATTCGTGACTACGTTGGATGTGGACAGGGAAATGTTAACCATGTATGGAACTATGCGACTGCTGTTGCAAATCTGTTCCCGGAACTTGAAATTACAATGCGTAATGTAGAGTTTAACGTAGAACTGGATGATGATGGATGCATGCCTTTCCGTGCAAGAAAATGTCTGGGAGAAAGCAGATGGGATATGATTCCAGCCTGCGACGGAGAATTTGGTTCTATTCTCAGAATTTACAGAGAGTGGAAATACACTGGTGATGATGAATTCCTCAAAGGCATCTGGGACAATATGATGAAGGCACTGGAATTCTCTATTAAAGAGTGGGATACAGATGGAGACGGTGTTCTGGATGGAAAAATGCATGTCACATATGACATTGAGTTCTATGGTCCAAATACAATGACAAACACCATTTATCTGGGTGCTATCAAGGGTGTTGTAGAAATGGCAGAACATCTTGGCAAACAGGATATTGCAGATAAATATCGTGCTTTGTATGAAAAGGCTTCTGTATTAGTTGATGAGAAGCTGTTTAACGGCGAATATTATATTCAGGAGCTTGAAGACGTAGATGCATATCGCTATCAGTATGGTATTGGCTGCCTTACAGATCAGCTTCTTGGCCAGTTCATGGCTCAGGCAGCAGGACTTGGATATGTGCTTCCAAAGGAACATGTAAAGAAAGCTTTGCAGTCTATTTATAAATATAATTTCAAGGAATGCATGGATGATGTTCCTAATGTACAGAGAACATATGCATTGAATGATGAAGCTGGACTGGTTCTCTGCTCCTGGCCGAAAGGTGGAAGACCGAGATTCCCATTTGCATATTGTGACGAGGTATGGACCGGAGTTGAATACCAGGTTGCTGTAACCATGATTAAAGAAGGTATGATTGAAGAGGCCTTTACAATTATCAAGGCTATCAGAGATCGTTATGACGGTTATAAGAGATGCCCATGGAGTGAGACAGAAGCAGGCCATCATTATATCAGACCAATGTCCAGTTACTCTCTGATTCCAACACTGGCAGGCTATAGCTGTGATATGGTAAATAAGACAATGTCATTTGCACCTGTAATTAATGAAAAAGACTATACTACATTCTGGATCAATGGAAAAGGCTGGGGAACTTATCATCAGACAATTGATGATAAGGGAGAAGTCAAGAAAGAAGTAACCGTATTGTATGGAAATATTGACGATGTAAAGGTAGAATAATTATGGAGCAGGCTCTTGAAAGAGCCCTTAAAAGATCAGAAACTGAAGGGAAATGGCGGCAAAGATATCATTTTACGCCGCCGGTTTCCTGGATGAATGATCCCAATGGGCTAGTATATTATAAAGGACTTTATCATCTTTTTTACCAGTATAATCCTAAGAGCTGCAAATGGGATTCGATGCATTGGGGACATGCTGTCAGTGAGGATATGATTCACTGGAAGGATATGCCGGTTGCATTAAAGCCGGATCAAGAGTATGACTGCCATCCAGAAGGTGGCTGCTTCTCTGGAAGCGCTGTAGAGAAAGATGGTGTCTTATTCCTTTTTTACACGGCAACAACGCAAATTGACGGAGTTGTACATCAGACACAGTGCATTGCAACGTCGAAGGACGGCATGACTTTTGAAAAATACCCAAATAATCCAGTGATCAAAGAACCACCGCAGGGATTTTCCAATGATTTTCGTGATCCGAAGGTGTTTAAACACAATGGAAAATGGTATATGGTTGTTGGTGGCTGCATAGGAAGTGCTACTTTTGATGGAGATGGCCGTATTTGCCTGTATGAATCGGATGATCTTTATAATTGGAAGTACAAGGGAAATGTGCTGGAGTCCAATGGTAAACTGGGAACTATGATGGAATGTCCGGATATGTTTGAACTGAATGGAAAATGGGTAGTTACATGTTCCCCTATGAATCATCCTGATTATAATAAATCTCTTTATTGTGTAGGAACAATGGATTTTGAAAATTGTATTTACACAATTGAAAAAATGGGTAATATGGATGTGGGATTTGATTATTATGCTCCACAGTCATTTACAGACAAAGAAGGAAACAGAGTGTTGATTGCATGGCAGAATGGATGGCTGTGGATGCCCTGGTGTATAGACTGGGGTCCAACCAGTCTGGAAAATTGGAGAGGCTGTCTGAGTGTACCGCGTAAAGTACAATTGGATAGTGAAAACAACTTGTGTATGTATCCGGTAAAGGAAGTTGAATCTCTGATTTCGCAGACTGTTACCTATACAGACATGGAAATTGGTGAAAAAGCAATCAAGTTATATGATGATCCAAACAGAAGTAATCGTATAATTTTGAAATTAGATATTACTAAGATTGAATCAAGAAATCTGGAGATTTGTGTCCTTGGAAAAGAATCCAGTTATACGGCAATTCAGATTGATTTTCTGTCTAAGATTATTACTCTGGATAAGAGCTACGGAGACCACTATGAAGGTGGCAGAATGAACTGTCCATTTGAGCTGCATGATAATTATCTGGAACTTTGCATTTTGGTTGATCACAGCAGTGTTGAGGTGTATGTAAATCATGGAGAAAAGTGCATTACAACAAACGTGTATCCGGAAGAAAACCAAACAGAGTGCTGGATCCGCACACCGTATAAAAAAGCAGTAGTGGATTATGTGCAGATAGATTTTCTTACTTCATCATGGGAAGTGTAAGAAGTCTGTAAAGTTATAAGGTACTGGCTGCTTGTTTCATTCGAATAAAATATGTGGGGAATCAAAAAATGGACAACGTTTACAGAAGAGATCATGAAATGCCGTACATTGCCGATGACGCAGTTACATCACAGCAGAAAGAAACCAAAAAAGCCATCAGGGAGTATAATGAGACAATGCCTTTTGAATTGGGAAAAGGTATGGAATGTCTGGAACGTGCAGGAATCAAACATAAGGAAAATGTATATTTTGAGCCGCCGTTTTACTGCGAATACGGAAACCATATTGAAGTTGGGGAGAATTTTTATGCCAATACTCACTGTGTAATGCTGGATGTGGGAAAAATTACTATCGGAAACAACGTATTGTTTGGACCAAATGTAGGTATTTACACAGCTGGACATCCTATTCATCCGGAGAGTCGGAATTCAGCATTTGAGTATGGAATTTCTATCGCCATCGGGGATAATGTGTGGATTGGCGGAAGCTGCTGTGTCCTTCCAGGAGTAAAGATTGGAAACAACGTTGTGATTGGTGCGGGAAGCGTGGTTACAAAGGATATTCCAGACAACGTATGTGCCGCTGGAAATCCTTGCCGCGTGATTCGTGAGATTACTGATGCGGACAGGCCATATTATTTTAAAGACTGTAAATTCGATGAGGAAGCATGGACAAAAATAAATGAGAAATAAAAGAGCTCCGGTATTTACCAGAAAGCTTATAAGTCTGGTAATGCCCATAGCATTCCAACAGTTTATGCTAGCCCTTGTCAGTGCGTCTGATGCTT
Source organism: Ruminococcus sp. RTP21484sp1_RTP21281st1_A8_RTP21281_210402 (assembly GCF_040914025.1). Taxonomy (NCBI): domain Bacteria; kingdom Bacillati; phylum Bacillota; class Clostridia; order Eubacteriales; family Oscillospiraceae; genus Ruminococcus; species Ruminococcus sp. RTP21484sp1_RTP21281st1_A8_RTP21281_210402. The sequence continues at coordinate 2,411 of NZ_JBCPGE010000033.1, read as the reverse complement.
GGCGTAATTTCTTAGGATTCACTGTCAGCGGTATCTCTGGCAGGACAGGTTACTTTTATTCACAGCCTGCTTCTAGAAGCTATGACTATTGGTCTTTCTCTTATAGCTGTCCAGTACTGGGGCAAGGGAGATATTCTGGCAGTAGAGATGATATTCGCCTTTGTGACGAAAGTTACAACTGTGATATCACTAATCTTTACCTTATCTGCACTGCTGCTTTCGGGAATGCTGATGAGAATTTTTACAAATGACCTGGTCTTGATCTGGAGAGGTTCCCTGTATCTTAGGGTGATTGCTGCATTTGTACTGAAACTTCCGGTGCTTGCAGTTTACTTTATCATCAGTCTGGATGAAATTGTAAAGATCCCGGTTGTGTACCTAAATTATAAGAAATATAGATGGGGGAAAGATCTGACAGTCAAAAGTGAATAAATGTATAAACAGCAGAGCGGTATATTCTGAGATTACAGGTAATATACAGCTCTGTTGTTTTATATGAAAATAAATTTCCAGGAGCGTCCTGTATACTTTAAAGAGTAAAAGGAATTGACCAAAAAGAATACCTCAAGTAAATTTAGATTATTACTGACCGGGCAGTTAGTAAAAATCTAAAGTACAAGAGGTATCTTAAATGAATGTTAAAGCAAATAAGACAAAAAAGCAAGCAAATGTAGAAAATCAGGCAGTGAAACTCATTATATAAGGGCAATCGACATCCGAGGAAGGGAATTAAGCAGAAAAGCATTTGAATTCAGTGACATGGCAGAGGGCTTTGAAGCAGCTAAAGCATGAATGCTGGAGCTTGCAGTACAGAATAGAAAAAGCCAGATTGTCCTGGGGCTTGAAACGACTGGCCACTACTGGTTTACACTGGCTACATGGCTGATCACAGCTGGAATCTTCCTACCCTACCATGGTTTTTTCAATATTATTTACAGAAAAAGTCGTTGGCTTTAGTGATATGATACCTCTAAAGTAGACAGATTAAATATAAAAATCTGTTACTTTGGAGGTATTTTTCATGCCAAAATCAAAACATTCACCTGAGTTTAGAGCTAAAGTATCGCAGGAATATCTGGATGGTATAGGTTCTATTCAGTTCCTTGCTGATAAATACAGTATAGGATATTCAACACTAAAAGGATGGATTAATGAATATCAAATTCATGGGATAGCTGCATTTTGTCATCCATCGAATAGAAATAGAACTTATTCAAAGGAGTTTAAACTCCGATGCGTAGAAGCAGTTCTAAATGGAGAAGGGACTGTTGACGATATCATCGCTAAATATGCAATATCTAGTCGTTCTGTTTTGCGAAGTTGGATTAAGGTGTATAATGCCAATAGAGAGTTCAAGGATTATAATCCAAAACGGGAGGTCTATATGGCAGAGGCACGAAGAAAAACAACACTTGAGGAACGAAAAGAAATCGTTAATTATTGCATCAACCATAATCGTGACTATAAGAATACAGCTACAAAATTCAATGTTTCTTACGGTCAGGTCTATTCTTGGGTAAAGAAATATGATAGTGATGGGGAATCCGGATTAACTGACAGACGCGGTCAACGTAAAACAGATGATGAAGTAGATGAATTAGAACGTTTGAGACGTGAAAACTTACGACTAAAGCGTCAGCTGGAAGAAAAGGATATGGTTGTTGAATTGTTAAAAAAAGTGAAAGACTTCGAAAGGATGTGAGGCTGGGTAAGGTTCGTCATGAATCAAAATATCTTGCGATAGAATATTTTCATACAGAGAAAAACTGGAGTATTGGATGGATGTGTAAACATTTGGAGGTCGCAAGAGCTGCTTATTATAAATGGCTACACCGTGAAACACCTGAGGATGAAATGGAAAACATCAAACTTGCAGAGCTCATTAAGGAGTATGATGAACGCTTTAGTCATATCTTAGGGTATCGGAGAATGACTTCTTGGATCAATCATTTTAATCAAACAAAGTACAGCAAAAATAGAGTTCACAGAATTATGAAAAAACTGGGAATCCATTCCGTTATACGAAAAAAGAAGAAAAAATATAGGAATGCCAATGCAGATGAAACAACACAAAATATATTACAAAGAGATTTTTACGCAACTGCACCCAATCAAAAATGGGCTACTGATGTGACTGAATTTAAAGTGCCAGGTAAAAAAAAGAAGTTGTATTTAAGTGCCATTATAGATCTGTATGATAGATATCCTGTGTCATATGCTGTTAGTGCCAGAAATGATAATAAATTAGTATTTAAAACTTTTGATAAGGCAATTGCGTTGAACCCCTGTGCAAAGCCGATTTTTCATTCAGATCGGGGATTCCAGTATACCAGCAAAATGTTTAAAAAGAAACTTGTAAAACAAGAAATGAGACAATCCATGTCTCGGGTTGGACATTGTATTGATAATGG
>NZ_JBCPGE010000032.1:0-53137 GCF_040914025.1 Ruminococcus sp. RTP21484sp1_RTP21281st1_A8_RTP21281_210402 | reverse complement strand
TGTAGTAAAAATCTATTTACTATCATTATGAGTTTAAAAACGTAGACAGTAAAGCTACCCAAGATTTAAGCGCTTACAATAATATGATGCTGTTATTTTAATTTAATTAGCTTCATGCTTCCTATAAAAGTGTACTGAGAGTCCAAGCCATATCGGAATTTGTATTGTAGCTGCAATCAGAAGTATATAGGAAGACCAAATAACCCAATCACCAAGCCAAAGAAAATGCAAACTAACTAATTCATCAAGCATAGAGCCTACCATTGTTAATCCGCCTGATGGTAGGCAAAATCGAATCCAGTTAATCATATTTCCTTCTGCACTTCCTACACCATCTATGCCAAAGCTTCCTCCTGCTCCAAACATGCGAATAATGGTAGGCAGTATTGCTATAGCGATTGATAATGCCAACACCAGAATTGAATTTTTAAACTGCGATGACAAAAATAGTGTAAAGCTATACATAGCCATAAAACTCAAAAAACTTGATATAATGATCATTCCCAATATTCCTATAGCTGTCAAAGAATCAGGATTATACATTACATTTAATAATTCTGCTGAGGTCTTGTCATTAAATCCGAAAACTACATATATCACGGTTAAAAAAGTCCCTATACAAATAATGAAAACACCAAGCCCTATGATGAAAGCAGAGCACAGCTTTGTAATAGCAAGACGTCTTTTCCCATCTCTTGTACAGCGAAGAATATCATCTGCACCACTGGCATAATCAGCAGAAAAAACAGGTGCTGCAATCACTATACAAATCAGTGTGATAATAAATGTAAGTATACCCAAATTATCAAAAGTATGTGTCGATCCGATACCATAATTGTAATCAAAGGTCTCTCTGTCCATATCCACATGAGTCATTGCATATTCCTTTACTTGAGGTACTTTGTTATACTTCTCTTCAAGTAACCTCTGCAGTGTCATAATCCGTTCCTCATTAAAATTTTTCATCTGTTCAGGTGAAAGCTCAGCAATACTATAATGTATCCCATTTTTATCTGTAAATGCCTGCATAATCCAGGTATAAACCGGGGAATATGGTCCCAAAACCTTGTCACTGATTTCTGCCGGAACAGAATAATCATCTCCATATTTTTCGATTATCTCGTGGTAAATTTTCATGGCATCAGCCATAAGTTCCGGTGTGATTTTGCCACTAACCATATCATATCTATCCTGCTTCAGTTCATAGGCTTTTGACCCCCGAATAATTTCTGTCTGACCATTTTCATACTGATAATAAGCTTCATGTCGTACCGTATAAAATGCAAAGAATAAGCTCAAGGTAAAAGCAATTACAAACAGTCCCCATGTAGAACGGGTTTTTAACATCCTCTTTAATTCTACTCTCAGCATAATATATCTTCCTCCTTTGAGCGTAATTCCTTTCGAAACAGCCAAAGATATAAATCTTCCAAACAAGCCTGTACTTTCTCTGAATCTGGTATAACTGGTACATCATCTATATAACGGACACTAAGCTTCCTGCCTTCCTCATTCTTCACGCTGATAATTCGTGTTCTCTTTTCGTAGTTTTCTAATTCTGTCTCGCATATAGTAGCAGTAAATACTTTATCAGCAACATTTTTCAGTAACTCTTCTGTTGTACCCGAATCAATAAGTTGTCCATCCTTCATAATAATATTCTGAAACGCAATATATTCAATGTCCGACACAATGTGTGTAGAAATCAGCACAATACGCTCCTTTGCAAATTCAGAAAGCAAGTTTCGAAAACGTACTCGTTCTCCGGGATCTAATCCACTGGTTGGTTCATCTAGAATGAGTACCTCCGGATTATTGAGCAGTGCTTGTGCAATACCTATGCGACGCTGCATGCCACCTGATAATTTCCTTATTGATTTTTTATAAACGTCTGTCAGTGTGAGAATTTCCAGAAGTTCATGTATTCTCTCCCGATATATGCCTTTTTTCAAACCTTTAAGAGTTGCTATATATTCCAGATAGTCTATAACCGTAAATTCTGGATAAAATCCAAATTTTTGCGGAAGATATCCCAAAACATCACGATATCCTTCCCCTAATGAAAAAATATCAATGCCATCATAAAAAATTTTACCAGAAGTAGGTGTCAAAGTTCCTGTAAGCATACGCATCAGTGTTGTTTTTCCCGCTCCGTTTGCCCCGATAAGTCCCCATACACCAGGGGTAATTGTCAGAGAAACTTGATTAACAGCAGGTTTTGTTCCAAAATATTTTGTCAGATTTTGAAGTTGAAGTTCCATACCAATCCTCCTAATAAATTAAATAAATGCTTCCTGTAAAACAGAGGAAGTTTTTTGCATGATAAGTTTCCGACATTCTATACCTAATATTAAAATCAACACACCACAAACTGCAATAGTGAAACCAATAGATACATTTAACAAAAACCTCTGTAGTTTTGAAGCAATCAACCAATATGTTATTCCGACAGCAATACTAAAACCTGTGGAAATGTAAATACTATATTCATTATTCATATGATTCTGGATAAAAAGACAACCGATACCACAGAACAAAAACGGCATCAAAACAAAAGTAAGGATACTTTGTGCAGGAAAATTCATTTTTTCAAATGTCAATAAAATAAGTACTATAAGACATATAATATCTCCAATACCTATTGCACAAATTCTGGCAAGAATCACCTGTGGGCAAGAAATCCTTGTTGTACTCTCAATCTCAATCATATGATACCGCCTCGATCTTTCGTAAGTTGGTAAAGCTGTCATAGAAACTAATATAGCAGAAGTACTTAGCAATGCCGAAAGATTACTGGTAAAATCTTCTGAATGCATGGCTATACTAATAACCATGTATAAAAATAGCAATACACCCCCCTGTAAAAAATATACCGGAACAGCAATAAATCGAAACTGGTTTACTATCATCTCAATTGTACAAATCTTTCTCATTTTTCTACGTTTGTCATATATGATACGAGAAACCTGTATAGTGTTTTCCAGATGCTGTTTGGATAATTCTACTGCATGATAACTCTTCAACTCATTATTTAACCTCTCACGTAAGTTTCTGATCATTTTCACAAGACTCCTTTCTATAATTTCTTTCAAGATTTTTTAGTGCAGCACGCAATCTCGATTGTACGGTACGAATCGGTAAATTTAAAATTTCAGCAATTTCCCTTATTTTCAATTCATGCACATACCGTAAAATAATAAGTTCCCGTTGACTGACAGATAATTCAGAAAGCATTTTTGTCATTGCCATTTTTGATTCAACCTGTTCAAAACCCCTCTCTCTGTATTCCTCCGTTTCTAGTATTATACTTTTTTTCCCGTGACGCCAGAAATCATTACAAGTGTTTATTGCAATTCTATAAAGGTATGCCTTAAATTTACCACGATGTACATAACTATCCATATGTCTGATTGCTTTAGCAAATGTTTCCTGCGTTGCATCTTCTGCCATTTCTCTGTTTTGCGTGTGCCATATACAATAACGGAATATTTCGGGATAGTAAAGCCGGATCATCTCATCCAAAGCCTTTTTGTCACCATTTTTTAGTCTTTTTAGAATTTCATTTTCTTGCTCCAAACTAACACCACCTCCGTTTGCACATGTAACTTTATGATATATAACGTTTCTCGGATAAAAAAGGATTTAAAATTTAAAAATTTTTATAAAACTTTTTATAAAATCTATAAATTTCATGATATTATCTCTCCTAAAATTGCATTATTATTTGATAGATGTGTAAGTGCCTCAAAACATAGCGTAGTGCAAGTCAACAGTTCATCTGTTATACTGTCTACATCATAGTTTGAGGCACTTTTTATTTCGTCGTGTCAGTCTACAGCTTTCCGGCAGTTCTGGCGACCAGGGCAGGCATCTGTCAATAATCCCCGGTTTCTCCAGATGGTTGTTATTCGGCATCTCTGTAAGAAGATATTTCAGATACTCATACACGTCCAGGTCATTCGCCCTTGCGCTTTCTACTGAGTAATCCGGCTTCCGTCACTCCGGACATGCGGTTTCACCGCACAAGAATATTCATTCTACCAGCGTATACAGCACGGCATTTGCCGCCGCCCCTTTTGGGGTATCTGCAAACAGCCATGCATGTCTTGCGTAGCAAACGGTTTGATATTTGTCTCACACAGATTATTGCTAATGGGTATCCGGCCGCTTTCCATGAAAGTCTCCAGATATTTCTACTACGTTTGCTTTGATTTATTTAAACCTCTTACTCTTATTTAATAAATGGAAACTTAAACAAAATCACTGGTAACAAATTTTTCAGCTTGATATTGATAAAGACTATAAAACCGTCCTTTCTTTTTCATCAGTTCGTCTTTTGTTCCATTTTCAATTATTTTTCCTTTTTCCAAAACTAATATCTTATCTGCCAAAAATAAATTGGTTAATCTATGTGATGTAAAAAATACTGTTTTCTCATCAAATAGAAATTCAATTGATTTAAATATCTTATCTTCTGCCTCTGGATCGAGTGATGAAGACGGTTCATCAAATATGACAAATTTCCTGTTACTAAAAAAAACCCTTGAAATTGCCACTTTTTGATGTTGTCCTTCAGACAGTTCAATTCCTTCATCAGAAAAAAAGCGTGATATATATCTAGATAGATTACCACCGCATTCTTTAAGAACATCCTTTGCATGAGCATATTCCATTGCTTTGATAATACCCATATCATTATTTAAATATTGATTATTATCTCTTGTATTAACATTTTTTCTAACAGAAAAAGGTAGATTAATCGAATTTTGAGAATAACAGTCCATGCACATTCTAAGATCATCAAGTTTATACTTTTTTATATTAATACCATTTATCAATATTTCTCCAACTGTTGGATCGTAAAATCTAAGTATTAATTTAAGTATAGTTGTTTTACCTGATCCATTCAAACCTACAAGAGCAATCTTTTCTCCTTTTTTGATTTTAAATGATACTGATTTCAATACTTCTACATCTGTACCTGGATATGAAAAATATACATTTCTAAATTCAATTGTCTCAATTTCATTAAGAGAACATTCTCCCGACACTATTTTACAAGGAGCTTGATTAAAAGTTAATATATTCTCAATTTTTATTTTATTATCATAAACATCTATAGCATTTTCAACAGCCATTGTAATTTGAGTATATAGTTGTGTAAATAATCCAGTGTATAAAGCATAGTCTCCAACCAAATATATCCCTTGTATGACTTTTAATCCTACATTAATCAGAGCTCCTCCAATAACTATTTCTGGAATAGCCTTTACTAAGACATCATATATATAATTTTTTTTATGCAATTGCTTTCTTTCTAAAAATAATTTTTTCCATAGATTATGATACTTTCTTTTAATCCATTCTCCCATTTTATTAATTCTAATAATTTGGGAATATGACTTCTGAGACGAAATAGCAGTATAATAAAATTTCTCACGTTCCTCATTTGCTTGTTTAACACTTAAATCATAATTTTTTTTCGTGAAATGATGGGATACAATTGCAACCGGAATAGCACTTACTGTGATAATTAATGCAAACAAAGGCTCACCGTTACATATGATAGCTAAAACTCCACCAAAAGATAATAATGCACTGATAAAATCTAAAACACTCCATAATATATTTACTATTGCTTGTGAATCACGATGTATAATTTCCAAATGGTCATAGTATTCAGGGTTGTCATACATCTCAATATCCGAATTTATACAGATATCCATAATTTTTAAATTAATTTCTCTATCAAGCAATTCATTATGATTCTGAGAGATATATGTATGTATTTTATTAAATGCCAAAGACAAAATTTTCATGCATAAAAGTAACACCATAAAAAAAAGAAAAATAGTTTCCGATTTACCAATTAACACCTGGCCGGAAAGAATATTGGTAATATTGGCAATCAAATATGAAACTAAAATTGCAATAATTGGTAATGTAAATTTTATGACTATCCTAATAATAGTATACTTTTTTGAAGCCTTCCAAGCCAAGTATAAGCAATACTTAATTGTATATATCCAACTTATTTTTTTCATTTTACACACTCCACTCATTAAGTTCTTTAATAAAAATCCGATTATCTTTTTTTTCAAGCAACAGCGGATTCATTTTAAATAGATTACTGATTACTATCTTAATTTCATCAAAACAAAGGGAATGCAAATGTTGTATAGCATTATATACATCATAATAGTCCGTTTCGTAAATATAAAAATCTTCAATTCGATCAAGCATCCATGGTTCATTTATTTGAAGGAGAAGTTTATTTACAATTTCATTTTTTATCCACTCAATATCTATCTTTTGTTTCTGAATGCCTAACAGTCTTTTTCTTAGAAAAGACAATAATCTATATACGGAAATCTTCCTATTAATTTTTATACTTATATACCGAATATTCTTTGTATACTCTTTTATCCCCACATGAATTATCTCATCCGATGAAAAATCTGATAAAATGTGTGTAATTAAAAATACTGAAAGATAATCATAAATTTCACCATTATTTATAAATGGTGCATACGAAATAGGGAAAAAAATTTCATTATCATTATTCACTTTGATATTACTATTAAATTGTGTTTTCATTATTGGTTGACTATTGATTTTTTCAATACTTTTTATTGGTAAGTTTATCTGTTCATCTATAAATCTATTTTCAACATCTCCACATATTACCATAAGCATATTATCAATCCTATATTCTTTGTTAAAGTAATTTTTAACATCGTCAAATGATACTGATTTAATTGAATCAATTGTGCCAATTGGAATAAATGAATTTAAGGTTCCTGAAACTTTTGAAAGGAACATTTGCTCCCGTTGAATTATGTCATTACAAAATTTATATTCATTTAAAATATCATTTTTTACAGATTCAAAATATTCCTCTCTGAGATACATGCCTCCAATTATTATCTTTATAAAATTAATTACTTCGCCTAATCTTGTTTTGTTACATGCAAAATAATAACTTGTCCTGTCGAATGAAGTTTTTCCGGTAACAGGTATTTCCTTTTCGTAATTTATTCCATATTTCTTAACAAAGGACAACAACAAGTGTTCTACAAAATGTGCTGTTCCGTGTACTATATCACATAAAGAACCTGCACGTACCGTTAATGAACAAAATACATTTTCATTTTTACTTTTATATTCATGATATTTTAATCCATTGGATAACTTTGTTGATGTTATATACATAAATTCAACCTCTAGATTAAATTTTTATTATAAACGCCTAATATAATATTATACTGACAAAAGAGATTTACTCACACATCTCTTTTGTCAGTATTCATTTTACAATACCATATTATTTACATATGTAAACTATAATATAGTCTTACTTTCTGCCAAAGACTGATTAGCAACATTGTTTTCATAATTACCAGAAAAACAATTTGATCTGCATCCAATACAAAGGATATTTAATCCTTTTGCATCTGCATTTGTATCACTCTGATAGCAAATGCAACCGCCTTTTGGAGATACTCCTTCATAATTAGCGTCAGTATCAAGTTCCATTGTTCGTCCTAAAGGATTAATAACTTTCATTTTTTCCCCTCCTTCCATTAATTTTTAAAATTTATATAATATGTGAGTATTATATTTATTAATTATATTCAAGATTCAACAGATTTTTTAGTCCTTGTGGGTTATTTTCCAGTAGCTCATGATATCTAACTAATGATCGTTCATTTAAAAATTTAATTCTTTCGCAGGACAATCTTTTCCTATCCATGTCTATACCATCCTTATTATAGCAATACATATAGCAAAGAGCACACATTTGGACTGTCCAACAATCTTTACAGCTCGGAAGTGATTTTTCAATATATTCATCATAAAAATATCTACGTATTGCCTCAAAATCAAGTCCCTCTATAACGTTTCCAATGTCAGGAGATTCTCCGATGCGCTCACAAACCTTTAATTTTCCATCAACCGTCACATATATACGACGACTACCAGGAATACAGCACGCATTTAATGGCGCAAACGTTATAGGTGCATTAACAATATGCCTCTCATGAATTCCCATTAAAGAGCGCATTTCACCCTCCCGAGTAAATAACTCTCGTTCTATTGATGACATATTATCATAATGCCATGCTGAAATTGGATTTAATTCCATTTCATCTCCTATTTTTATTCTTGCCATCTCACGTTCAGTCTCTTCCTTAGTTTTATTAGGATCAGGTTGTGCATATGCCCATGTAATTCTTGCATCTTTAGGTAACCATTTAAGACTGGAATAAAACTTCTGTAATTTATTCAATTTTTCAAAATCATATGGTGGAGTAATGACTGAATTTATACTAATATGAGGTCCTTCAACATCTCTTTTCTTATACTCAATTGCAAGTTTTTCTAAATTTTTTAAAGCTATTTCAAAAGAGCCATCACCATTTGGATACACCCTATTCGCATCATGTATTTCCTTATAGCCATCTATACTTGCTGTCAAGGTAAATCCTTTTTCTGCAAAATACTGAATTTTTTCATCTGTTAGCATTGTGCAATTAGTTGTAATTGCAAACAGCCATTCATGATCTACCTTTTTAGACTCTGCATACTCAACACATTGTTTAATCAAATCAAATTTAAGAAGAGGTTCGCCTCCATAGAAGGTTACAATTAATTTCTTTTCTGGTTCTACATCTGCCGAATGTTTCACCAGCAAATCAATTGCATGTCTTGCCGTTTCAATGGTCATATCACGTTCTCCATAACCTCTATAGCCTTCATTAAAGTCTTGATATATACAATATTTACATCTTAAATTGCATCGTTCTGTTAATTCAAGGGTTATCATATTGACGTGAGTACTTATATAATTATCCACGTTTTCTGGTAAATAAAAATGTTCAATTAATTTTGCCTGCATAATGTTTTCTTTATCAACTGCACTTTTTAATTCAAGCAATTCTTCTATAAGATCATTTAGTGGAATTTCAAAGTTATTCAAAATAGATTTAAAATCGCAACTAGCTTCCCACTGCTTTAAAATTTTAAATATCTTATCCCCACATTGAAGCACCTTTCCTGTACCAGCATCATAAAAATAATACGATGTTGATGTCTTAAATGCCTTTCCTAAAGAAGGAAAACGTTTTGCAATCGGTGTAAAAAAGGCTTCCAATTCTTCAATATCTTTTTCTGAACCCTTATTCAAACTATTTTCTTCTCTCAAAAACTTTTTTCCCCCCTCAATGCTTATGCCTTTATCCATACTTCTTTGATTCATTTTCATTAAAATCACCTCATCTTATAAAATAGCTTTCCTGTTTTTTAATAGCTTTCTGTAATTTTTATTATATACTTTTTTTTCTTGTTTCTTTTGTCATGTAATAATATCGTATATTTTTGACATTATTTCTTTTCTTTCTTGAAAAATCATCCTAAATTTCGAGATAGCTAGAGCAAGATTCGCCCAAGTAACTCAAAACCCACTTTGTGGATTTTGGTTACGGGCAATCTTGATGGGGATTCCGTTTCCCCATTCCCTCGGTTTCTTACACAGCAAGCTGTGTTTTTCGGCTTCTATATAGAATATAGTCGCAGCGTGATGGTTTCCATCACGAGAAAGGATAAAACATGGCAAGACCAAAAAAGCAAAAGGAACTGAAACGAAATCATCACATCATGCTCCGTCTTAATGATACGGAATATGATATTGTCACAGAAAATGCCCAAACAGCTAATCTGCCTGTAGCGGAATATGCACGTAAGCAAGTGATGAACCAGCGTATTACGATGAAATATGAAGTAGTGGCTGATGTGCCGGAACTGAAAAAACTGATTTCTGAATTTGGAAAGATAGGCAGTAACCTGAACCAGATTGCAAAATATTTTAATCAGGGTGGAATCCATTCACAGGAAATGAGGGCAGCAATTAACCAGTGTATTACCGAACTTTATGAGATGAAATATAAAGTGACCAAAATGGCAGGAGTTTTTCATGGCGATACTGAAACACATAGCAAGTAAAAATGCCGATTACGGAGAGGCACAGCGGTATTTGATTTTTCAATATGATGAATCCACAAAGAAACCGCTGCTTGATGAGAACGGACATCTGCAGCCTCGTGAAGAATATTATCTGGACGGAATCAACTGTGATCCCTTTACCTTTGATACGGAATGTATGGAACTAAATGCAGCTTACCATAAAAACCAAAATTATAATGAAATTAAATCGCACCATTATATTCTCAGCTTTGATCCGAATGACAAGGATGAGCATGGATTAACAGGAGAACGTGCCCAACAGTTAGGTCTGGAATATGCAAAAAAGAATTTTCCCGGACATCAGGCTCTCGTCTGCACACATACAGACGGACACAATGGAAGTGGCAATATTCATGTACATATTGTAATCAACAGCCTGCGGAAATTTGATGTAGAACGTCAGGACTTTATGGAACGTCCCTGTGATTCCCTTGCAGGGAACAAACATCATCTAACAAAAAAATATCTGATTCATCTCAAGCAGGAAGTGATGGATATGTGCCGCCGGAAAAATCTGAATCAGGTGGATTTGCTGACTCCTGCCGAAAGGAAAATTACTGAAAAAGAATATTGGGCAAACCGCAAAGGGCAGGAAAAACTTGATACGAAAAATCAACGTATGATTGCCGATGGCGTCACTCCCCGTAATACTAAATTCCAGACACAGAAACAATTTTTACGGGACTCCATTGATAGTGCCGTTTCATCAGCGCATACTCTGGAAGAATTTCAAAAGATTCTTTCTGAAAAGTATGGGATACTTATAAAAGAAAGCAGAGGACGATTCAGTTATCTCCATCCGGAACGTACTAAACCGATTACCGGAAGAAATCTGGGAACCCATTATGAAAAGAATTATCTTCTGCAGGTAATAGGAAATAATGTAAAATGTCACGATGAAGAGGTTGTAACTCCCGTTCCGAAAGCCGCCATACCTGCACCGGAAATGTATGCTGCTCAAAATAGTTCCATTCCACATGAAACTGCGTTTGCCATTCTTTTTATAAAATCAGATTTACATTTGGTTACGGATTTGCAAAACTGTGTAAAAGCTCAGCAGAATGCCGCCTACGCCAGAAAAGTAAAACTGTCCAATCTGAAAGAAATGGCAAAAACGGTAGCCTATGTTCAGGAACATGGTTACGATTCTCTCGATGCTCTGGAAACTTCCTTTTCATCTGTAAAAGAGCATACAGACACTTTCCGAAAAAATCTAAAATCAACGGAAAGAGACTTACGGGAAATCAACGAACAGCTTCACTACACAGGACAGTACCTTGCGAATAAAGCTATCTATACTAAATTTTGTCAGAGTAAAAATAAGGGTGTTTTCCGTAAAGAGCATTCCGCTGAAATTGCACTTTATGAAACTGCCCGGAAATTCCTGAAGGAGAAATCCGGCAATATAAAACTCCCTTCTATGAAATTGCTGAAAGAAAAGAAAGAAGAATTGTTAAAACAGAAAAAGTCAGCCCAAGAGCAGTATCAATATTATCGAGATTATCAAAAAGAATTGAATACGGTTCGTTCTAATATAAATTCTATTCTAGGAAAAGAATATCCTCACCAAAAAACTCATACAAAAGAACAGACTCTCACGTAATATTGGAATTATACAATGCTTTCAGATACCTTGTTTCAAATGAGTTGCTCTTGATAATTCAGGTATAATATGGTATGTTGATTGAAAGAAATATGAGAAAAGGATAGAATTACATGAATATTGATCTGAATAAAGTACAAAGATTTTTAGACTGGCTCAAAACACAGCTCTATTTAGATACGTTGGTTGTAAACGCAAGCAGACGAGTTGTAAAACGTGGACAAGTATATCGTTGCAATTTCGGTATGGGGATCGGAAGTGAAATGCAAAAAGAACGACCTGCTGTTATTGTACAAAATAGCATCGGAAATTTAAAATCTGGGAATACTATCGTGATTCCCATTACACATGATACAAGCACTTTACCTTGTGTTGCTGTCATTACCACACAATATGAAGCAGATGGTACAACTACCAAACTGGACGGACAGGCAAATGCCTCAAATATCATGTGTGTAAGTAAATCCCGTTTGGGTACATATATCTGTGATTTACCTGCCAGTGATATGAAGAAAGTTGACGAAGCTCTTGCAAAAACAATGGGGCTGATTGGTTACTATGCAGACTTAAATAAAAAGCTTTCTGATAAACTTACATATATTTCCAAAATTAAAGCAGAACGAAATACTGCACAAGATACATTAAAAGAAATTTATTCTGTTTTGGGTCTTGAAGAAACAGGCGATACAACCGAATTACTGGATTATTTAAAAAACCATATTGACACAAAACAATAAATCATGTACTATATAAGTACAAAGAAATCCCTTTCCGGTGTGTTGGGGACATTACCAAATTTTCAAAGGAAAGGGACTCAGGGTGAGTTCCTTTTTGCTACATATTTTATTTTTAATTAACATATGATAAGAACACAAAGTAGCTTTGGATCGGATATCCAAAGTTTTACCGGAGAAGGGAATCCGTTGAACGGTTTTCCCTTCTCTGTTTTTATAAAACGTTACAACCTTTATTTCCGTCTGCGCTCCATATCTTCCGCCACTGCCATCTGCGGTACTTCCTTTCCGCTTCGTTTTGCAATCTCTGCCTGTTTTTGGTGCAGCTTTACCAATACCGATGTCCTGGTCTTTTTCGGAGGCATATTGTTCCGTCTGCCGTCAATCATATTGTAGTTTTGTTCTTCACTGATTTCCGAACTGCGGAGATATTCCCCATTTTCCATATACTTCTGCCAGTTTTCAAGCGGCGGCTTTTCCTCTGGCTTCTGCACAGGCTTTGGCGGGTGCAGATACTCTCTGATCTGCTGCTTTGCGTTCTCATCAAAGCCGTTCCGGTTATCCTCCGCCACAATTTTCCCTTCTGCATCCAGTATCACATAGGCAGCATTCCTGCCGTATTCCATATGTTCCATAAGAAAAAATTCCCTGCCGTCTATAATCAGGGTGTCCAGCACCAGCCAGCTTCCTGCTTTGCCTTCAATATGAAAATTCGTAGTTTCAAAGGTAAGCAGCGCCCCGGATGAGCCAATGCGGATAAAACCTGCAATGACGGTAAAACCTTCTTTTTCTACATAGTAAGCGGTAATCTCGCCCTCTCGGTTCAAAACCAGCACATCACTGACACTGAGGGAATGACCGTCGAAGCTTTTCGGTATTTTCTTTTGCAGGCGTTCTCTTATGTTTTCGGGAGTATCCTGCCGCTGCATTTTGCCAAGATACACCTCCCTGTAATATTCGTACCGCACCTGAATCCCGCTTTGCTGCAGTTTTTCATAAGACCGGAAACGCATCTGTCTCGTCTCCGGCCCGTTTTTTAACTGATATACCGCAAACTGGTTTATATCCATTCCTTATCCTCCAAAAGTTCTGTCAAATACGGGGTTAAATCCATTTTGGAAAATTCCTCCTCTGTCAGATGTTCCATCTTCTCCAATGTCCCCTTTACAAGAGCAGTCATCTCTGTATCATGCTTCAAAAACGGAAGTATCTTTTTCATCTCTTCCTTCGTCTGTTCGCAAGTATCCTCCTGACAAATCGCCATAAGAAGGCATTCATCCTGTTCAAATTTTTTCATCATAATTCCGGTTCTCCTTTTCTGCGTCCCTGTGTTTTCTGTTCTGTCTGTCCTGTCTCCTGCGCTTTCAGCTTCGCCTGCCGTTCCCTGAGCGCCTGTAAGACAGACTGTTTCTTCCCTTTACCCTTGGCTGTCTGTATGTCCGCTTTCGGTGCTTTTTCAGCCGTTTTCTCCAGCTCCAAAGGCTTTTCTTTTTCCGGTTCCGTCAGTTCCTTCTCTTTCCATTTATCTAAAATTTTCTCCATATCCACGATAGCCTGCTGTACCAGCGGACTGTCCCGGTAATGCGGGATTTCATTAATAAATTCCGTCTGCATTTTTCCCGCCGTCATCAGTTCATATGTCCCGTCATAGATACTGCCGTCCTCCAGACGGAAACCAATCCCTTTGATCCCGTTCATCCGGTCTGCCGGGATGGTCTGGTACAGTTCTGCCGCTTCCTGAAGGCTCAAATCTTCATGATATTCTCCAAGAATGTGAAACTCTGTACACTCTGCCACATAAAAGCTGATTTTGGGTTCCGGTTCTTTTCCATCAGAAGCAGATAAGGAATGTCTCGCTTCTTCTATCTCTTCCTGTGCCGCTTTTTCTGTTTTCTCCTGCAGTTCTTCACAGTCTATACGTGTACAGTCCTCCAGCGCATAACCCTCTTCTGCAAGAAGATCCCCCGCAGCTTCCTCGATTGTCATATCATCGCTGTCCTCATAAATGCCGCCGTCTATCTCCCGGTAATCCATACCATAAAATGTATAATCATAACCGCCTTCTGTATCCTGGATAAACAAAAATCGGTCTTCCGCCTGATATGCAAGTTCTGTCTCCTGACCAGAAAGATTCCATATATCATTTTGTCCCATTTCCTGTTCATGGTTCATCTCCTGCCCTGCTTTACGGAACAAATTTACAAATCCATCCAATACTGCCGGATGGCTGTTTACAATATAATCTGCATTCAAGTCTGTTCCCCTGCTGACATTCTCCGGTATTTGAATCGTTTCTGCCCATGCTTTATTGTCTCTGGAATATCTGCCGTCATAAGAATGCTTCTGTATCGTGTTTGCAAGCACAAAGGAAATTCTCTCTGCACCATATGCCTCCAATACCTTTTCTGCAGTTTCCTGTGCAAGATGCATCCCATCAAAATTTTCCTTAATTGCTTCTTCAATGGCATTTTTACAGTCTAAATTCAGCTTTCTGGAATCCAGATAATCATCCGCAGCGCCATGTTCCATCGCATAGGATAATGTGTGAGGATAAACGGGCGGATAATTTTTCTCCAAAGATGTACCCTGTTCGCTCTCCGGGTGTTCCGGTTCCCACGTCATCCCTTTTTCCGCAAGATACTCCTGAATTGCTTCCATTGCACCCTTATCAAAACCATTCTCCAATTCCTGCGCCACCAGTTCGCCGTCTGCATTGACAATGACAGCCGCAACCGAATCACCATATTCATTGTTTTTCATAAGATAAAATATCTCATCCTTGATTTCCCGTACATCAGCGGTATGCCAAAGACCGTCATGCTGCTCAATCTCAATTCCGGAAGTATCCAGTGTTACAGCGGAATCTTCTCTTTTATGGTTCATTTTTACTTCATGCTGACGCTGCAGGATAAAGTCCGGTAATTCTGCAAATCCCATACTGTCCACATAATATGCCTTTGCACTGCCCCCGTTTGTCAAAACAACTACATCACTGACAGAAAGTGAATGTCCCTCATATCCTGCCGGATGGTTGATATTAAACCGTTCATACAGTCCCTCTAGAGTTTCTCCTTCTGACAGCTTTCCTCCATAGACCAGACGGTAATCTTCTGCATTTATTTTTAAATTATGGGCAGTCACAAAATCCATTCCCATAAAACGGTAATCTCTTCCTTTTTCAGAATCACCAAGCTGATAAATGGCATACCGCTCTTCCTTACCGGACAGATATAGATTTTCATTTGCCCGTCCGATGGCATTTTCCATTTTTTCCTGTTCTATGTTCAGGTCTATGGCATTCATTTTTTCCTGATACTCCGCAAGTGTCACCATCTCGCCTGTGAAATTCAGTTCATCTCCAAGCCGGAAATATCCCTGTTCTGGGAGGGAAAGCGGAACTGCTGTGAGAATGGTTGCGGCATGATTGACCATTACCTGTTTTTCTATGGTAAGCGGATAACCGGGATCATAATCTGCCCCTCGTAGTTCATAGCGGTGCAATCCCTCCGGGACAGCTTCCCCGGCTACACGTTCATTTATAAAAAGTGCCGGGACATCAAACAATTCTACTTCCTGATACTTTTGTTCCTTTTCCGGCATTCCGCTTTCTTCTCTGACTGCTTCCCTCCTGTGGTACTTCTCCCACACTGCCTTTTCTATCCCGAAAAGACCGTCATGCGTATCAAGTTCTCCTTCATCATCCAGCATTGCCTCCGTATCATCCGGATACAGGGCGAATATCTCAAAACCTTCCTGAAACAATTCATGTGCCCTCTCCCTTTCAACCGGAAGCATTCCCTCATTCTGATAGCCATAACGATGCAGTTCCGTCATTCCCACCATGCCATCAGGGAGAAACTCGATTTCTTTTTGTATATCCCGGCAGATTTCTGTGGCGGAACGAAGATCTGGAATCGCCTTTGCCTCCGCCAGTTTTCGGATAAGTTTCTCCGTTTCCTCTGCATTGTCAAACTTATACGCATAATTGACCAGCAGATTTCTCTCTTCGCCGCTAAAAAGTGTCCGTTCCTGTTCTACCCTGTCTATCAGTATTTCTGCCTGCTTCATGGCAGACAGTGACAGTTCCGGTTGTTCCCGCATAAGCCGCTGTATCACTTCTGTCATGCTGTCAATAAAAGAACCTGCCGTTTTCCGTATCGTATCCATCGAGGTACGCAGCTCTTTCATATCCATGCTGCTGCTCCATCCGGCAATGTAAGGAAAAGAATAATCCGAAGTATCCAAACCAAAATACTGGCAGACTGTATAGGCAACACTTTCCGCTTCTACTTCCTTTGTCATCTGGTTCTTTTTCTCTCCCTGTTCTTCCATAAAATCCCGGTCATGCAGCATCGCATGGGTAACCTCATGGATGCCTGTTTTCATTGTCTGACTCTCGCTCATACCGTTTTGGATAACAATTTCTTTCTCCGTATTACTGTAATATCCCTTTGCCCCACTGCTGATTTCATCGAAACGTACAGGCACAGGAGACACTTCCTGCACCGCTTTCATAAAAACTTTAAAGTTTTCGACACTCCCCATCAGTTCCGGCGTCTCCAGTTCCGGAAGCGGCTCTCCATCCGTCTGTGAGATGTCAAAGACACTGGCCACACGAAACCGTGGAATCACAATTTCCACCTCTTCTGTTTCCGGCTGTCCGTCAAACCGCAGCACAGGTTCCTGTGTTTCCGGATCAATCTTTTCCACTTCCTGCTTCTCCCGGATAGGTGCAGGTGCGATAATCTGGATTGCCTTCTCCCCTCGCCGCACCTGCCGCTTGAACTTCTTCTGCCATGCCTGATACCCGGCTACCAGTGTGGCGTCTGGTTTCTGCATGGCAATCAAAAGTGTATTGTTAAAACTATAATTATGGAATTGGGACATGGTTCGGAGATATTCTGTATACATTTCTGATGTAAACAGTTCTTTCACTCCCTGTTCCAGCTGTTCTGTGATTTCTTTCATCTGCAGTTCCCTTTTTTCTGCCATAAATCTCCTTTCCAAAAATCCCGTCTCCGATTTGATTTTTCGGGACGGGATTCTCTGCTCTTTATTTTGATTTTCTTTATAACTGTTGTTCTTTTTTCTTTGCGGTATGTTTCCAATTCTTCGCCTCATGGGAAAGCCGTTCTTGTGCCTGCTTCAGCTTTCCAAGCACTGACGGTTTCTGTACACTGTCTGCGGTATGGGAAAGCTCTGATACCCTCCCTGCCATCGTGACTGCACATCTCGGACTATCTGCCACCGCCGCTATATCTTCCCCCATGCCAAGTGCTTCGGATGTTCCTTTTTCATCCATGTTCAGCAGGGAATTTAATTCTGCCAGACGTTCCATTTTTTCTGTCAGTTCCGCCTCTTTCGGAAATGGCTTTTCCACCTCCTCCTGTGCTGTGGCAAGCTGACTTAACAGATTCTCCATTTTCTGTTCTGCTTCTGTCAGACGTTTTTCTATCCCGGTCAGGGCATTACTAATACGCTGCAGGTTGCCCAGAACATCCTTTCCAATCTCAATCTGATAACTGCACTGCCGTTTTATTGTCAGTTTATAGGTCTGGTAAAAGCTGTCATAAGATGCATTTAAGGAAAAGCCATGAAATTCCCCAATCTGCCCATTGCTTTTTACTGCTTTTAACCCGGCACAGGCAGCAAGGATTGCGGTTCCTGCCTCCTTCCTGTCTGTGTACGTCTTTCCTCCAATCATCATTGAAAAATTGTCTTTTTCCTTCTCTTCCAGAATCGGCTTTACTGCCTCCCTGTCCGCCCGAAGCCCTGCAATCTGCTCTTTTTGTGCGGCAATCTGTACCGGATAATTTTTAGCAATGTCTGTCTCCAGATGGTATTTCTGGCTGGTATGGTTCGCTTTCATCAGTTTTAATTTACTGACCTGAATATCCAAATCCATTTTTTCACGGATATACGGATTTCCTGTTGCAAGTGCCTTAATTTCCGCATAAGAAAGCGCCGCATCATCCACATCCTCACAGGCACGCACAGGGGATTTGCTTGTCATGATCTGGCTGATAAATTTCTGCTTGTTCTCCAAAATCTGCCACATATAAGCATCAAATGTATTTTCCGTAACATAACGGAATATCTTTACCTTCTCATTCTGGTTACCCTGACGAAGGATACGTCCCTCCTGCTGTTCCAGATCCGAAGGTTTCCAAGGGCAGTCTAAATGATGCAGGGCAATAAGCCTGTCCTGTATATTCGTCCCTGCTCCTAATTTCGGCGTGGAACCAAGCAGGATACGCACCTGTCCGGCACGTACCTTTGCAAACAATTCCGCTTTTTTTGCTTCTGTGCCCGCTTCATGGATAAATGCAATTTCCTCCCTCGGTATTCCTTTTTCCACCAGTTTTTCACGAATGTCATCATATACATTGAATGTCCCGTCATTCTTCGGCGTGGACAATAGTGATAGGTAAGAGTTTGATATTATCTCCCCCTTTTCCCCCACTCTAAACCGTGCATGAACCTTTCAGCTCACACGGCTTGCCATCAAGAATGGATAAATTAGCAGTTTAACAGCTCTCAACAAAAGTAAGGCTTCTGAGTTTCAACAGCTTTTCAGTCCGTTTCAAGTCAAGATTTAACTTCTCCATTTCTGCAATAAAAGTATCTGGATTTTTGATATACAACAGTTTCTGGATATTCCTACAAACAAGTAGGAGATTGCTGTATTTATCAGTGCCTCCTTGCTCTTTTGGAGTTTTTCTGATACATACCACATCATCCGCATCCATCTGGTTTCCTGTGACCGCACACTTTCCTTTTTGTGCTGAGTACAGCGACAGTCTGTTATCATTAAATTCAATGGATTCTCCTTCAATAGGATTTCTCATCAAATCGTGCAAAACTGCCATATCAATTCCTTCTAACTTTTTGTGTACTAATTCTCTGCCATTCTTCGTGTATGAGTTTGCCCCATACGCTTTTTGAATTGGGTGAGAATGCCGTACATATCCTATCGGGGCAAGTGCGAGGTCATTTACATATCTCATTTGGTCACTTTTCCCATATTTATCACGGATAACATTGGTGATATGAATCGGTTTTTTGTTTTTCCTGACTTCTTTAGCGGTTTTTATTCGCTGTCTTAACCTTGCTTTAAGGCTCTTTTGGACAGAAAAGGCGATTGGTCTGAAATCTGCACTGACCTTGGTAGCCATACTATAATAAGCATGAACTCCCAACACAAACGAGTTGTACCTACTTACTTCGGTATAAATGCAATGCGCCTTATTGGGCGGATACTCGATTGCATAAATCAGTTTTTTCAATTCCTTTCTTATCTTTTCTATTGATTTTTCTCTGACATGGCTTTGTACTACATATCGTGGTTCTCCTATATTCGCTTTATTCTTGCGTTTACCACGGGGAATCACCTTCATTTTAAAACCAAGGAACTCCGAATATTTTTCTTTAAGATTAACAATCTTTGATTTCTCTGGGCTAATATCTAGCCCAAGTCGGTCTTTCAACCAACCTTTTGTTGCATGGAACAGTTTTACTGCATTTTGATAATCGTTCGTGAAAATTTTAAAATCATCGGCATATCTGACACAAGTTATCTCTTTTAAACCGCTTCTTCGCAATGAAGCAAATTTATTTCCCCTTGCTGGACTGCCGTTGGGATTTCGTCGGTCATTGAATGGATATTGTGTAGGAAATTCCTCCCATTGACTGGCAAGCCACCAGTCCAGTTCATTCAATACCACGTTTGACAGTAATGGGGAAATAATTCCTCCTTGTGGTGTTCCTTTCTCTGGAAAGCCAATCCCCGCAACTTCCGCTTTTAACATCGTTGAGATAATAGAGATTAATTTCTTATCCCTGATTCCTAGAGTCCAGAGTTGCTTTAACAACTTTCCGTGATTCACGTTATCAAAGAATCCTTTGATGTCTATATCTACAACATAATGCAAATGACTCATCTGCATATTTTTATAAGTTTGTGCGATAGCATTTCCTGTACTTCGGTTTGGTCTAAAGCCATAACTGTGTTCATGAAATTTCGCTTCACAAATAGGCTCTAATACCTGTAACACGCACTGTTGCACCAGCCTGTCCATTATTGTCGGAATACCTAGCGGGCGAACTTTTCCATTGCCTTTTGGTATTTCCACTCTACGGACACTCTGCGGTCTGTACCATCTGAATTTTTCCTGTATCTTGCCTATTAACTGCTCGTCAGACAACTTTTCAATATCATTGATTGTCTTTTTATCTGTTCCTGGTGTATGACTTCCATGGTTTTTCTTCAAATTTCTATACGCCATACGGATATTTTCTGGCATGGTGATTACTTCTATGAGATTGCAAAATTCTTTTCCATCCTTGCTATCCCTGTATAACCTGTCCTGAATATCCTGAAAATCATAGTATTCTGCATGTCTTAGCTTTGCTTTCTTCAAAGCCCGTTTTTCTGTTGTCATAGTCGGCTCACTCCTTTCGGATTCGCCTTTCTTAGTCCTACTCGAACCTATAATGTCTGTTAATAATGCTCCTTTCGTTTTATTCATCACATTCTTGACTACAGCCCGTCCCTCCACCGCTTACTTTTTTCACGGTTTCTAAATCCTGTTATCGCTAACGGACACGGTACCATGGCTGCTCTTTCCTCCCAGATTAAGAAAAGTTATACCACACCCCTCGAATAGTGACATGGTTTTCCTTTTCATGCTTCACAGCGTGCAATCGCTCCACATCTAGGACTTTCTACGTTCCGATATTCTTATCTTTGCATAATTCTTTTAGGCTGCCCTTTTTGCCAGTGTGCTTGGCGATGCCTGTAACACCGCAAGGTCTTTCATTGCGACCGCCTTACTCGACCTCACACACACCACTTTCGTGGCAACGGCATTTCTACCGTTCTTTCTTCTTGACACTTTCATTCGGGTTTTTGTCAGTGGTAGTCAGCCACATTCTTGCCATGAGAATTTTATAGACCCCCGACCTATAGACCGCACCATCCACCTCTGGACAGCTTTCCACAACAGCATATTGCTTGTTTGGGCGGTTCTCAGCCGACTTCAACGTGCTGTGTCAGCTCAGGATATTGCACTCCTTTGCCTCCAACGTAGTATTAGGTGAGCGTTTCTGGGCGTTACTCCTTCATTCCACTCTTCAGAATATCAGTTAGAGAAAACTCTGTTTTCTCCGCTACTTTTACCTCCTCACAGGGCATAAGCCCCATTTATAGTTTATTTGTAGCAACGTATCGCTACACAATCGCAAAAGATAAGCTGCGTTGATTTCTTTTCTGCCGTTTCTTCCCATATGTCATATGCATTTTTTGCGCAACGGTTTACCTTGCTGTCCGCTTCATCCGGCAGCATGTCGTTTAACAGCCGCTGGTCTAACGCACACTTTCTTCCATCATTGGTAATTTTCAGCATGTTATCCACTGTTGGCTCTACCAAACCGCTTCTAACCGCCTCTGCCCTGTCGGCAAATGCACTGACCATATCCTGCTGTATCTCGCTGGGTTTTAGCACCTCATTGATATATTCCGCTTCTGGTACAGGCAGATTCAGCATATCCGCAGTCTGGATATCTGCACTTTCTTTAAAAAGAGAAATCAATTCCGGAAGATTAAAAAACCGGGCAAACCGTGTTTTCGCACGATAGCCCGTCCCTTCCGGCGAAAGTTCAATCGCCGTAACCGTCTCCCCAAAAGCCGCCGCCCAGGAATCAAAATGTCCGAGGCCCATTTTCTGGATTGTATCATATTGTAAATACCGCATGATGGTGTAGAGTTCAACCATACTATTGGACACTGGGGTCCCCGTTGCAAAGGTAACTCCTTTTCCTCCGGTCAGTTCATCTAAATACTGGCATTTCATAAACATATCGGAGCTTTTCTGTGCGTCCGTCTGGGCGATTCCGGCAATGTTCCTCATTTTTGTGTAGAGGAACAAATTTTTATAATTATGGCTCTCATCCACAAAGAGCCTGTCTACGCCAAGCTGTTCAAAGGTCACCACATCGTCTTTCCTCGTCTGGTCATTTAATTTATCCAGTCTTGTCTGCAGGGATTTTCTTGTCTTTTCCATCTGCTTGACTGTATAACGGGTTCCCTCCTGCCCTTCTGCATCCTCAATCGCCATAGTAATATCACGAATCTGTTTCTCAATCGCTGCCGCCTGACGTTCTACAGAAAGAGGAATACGTTCAAACTGGCTGTGCCCGATGATAATGGCATCATAATCCCCGGTAGCAATCCGGGAACAGAATTTCTTTCGGTTGGCAGGTTCAAAATCCTTCTTTGTGGCAACAAGGACGTTTGCCCCCGGATAGAGCCGCAAAAAATCACTGCCCCACTGTTCTGTCAGATGGTTCGGTACCACATATAAATTTTTCTGGGATAATCCAAGCCTTCTGCTTTCCATACCTGCCGCAATCATCTGGAAAGTTTTTCCTGCACCGACACAATGGGCAAGCAGTGTATTATTTCCATATAAGATGTGGGCAACCGCATTTTTCTGATGCGGCATCAGCGTGATTTCCGGTGTCATACCCGTAAACTGAATATGGCTTCCATCGTATTCACGTGGACGGCTGCTATTGAATAATTCATTATACTTTTTGCATAATGCCTCTCTTCGGTCTATGTCACGGAAAATCCACTCTTTAAAGGCTTCCTTTATCATCTCCTGTTTCTGTTGTGCCAGCATGGTTTCCTTTTTATTCAAAACCCTGTGTTCCCCGTCCGCATCCTCAATGATATCGTAGATTTTCGTATCACGCAGGTTTAAGGCATCCTCTAAGAGACGGTACGCATTTGCTCTCTGGGTTCCATAAGTAGACTGCACAAGGGCATTACCCCTGTTGTCCATATTTTTCCCGGTAATGTTCCACTGCCCATTAACGGCTGCATACCGGACATCAATCTTGCTTCCCAGATAATAGCCCGGTGTATGAAAGGTTTCCCCCATAAACTGTGTTATATACTCTGTATCAACCCAGGTTGCCCCCAGGCGGACTTCAATCTCCGAAGCATCCAGGTCTTTCGGCTGTACTTTTTTAAGATACTGCACATTGCCTTCATACTCCGGATGGTTTTCGGCAAATCTCTCTGCAATCCCCAGCTTTTCACGTACATTTCCGGACAAATATTCATCCGAGGTTTCCCACTTGTCTGTCAGTGGATTCCGGAAAATTGCGCCTGCCAGTTCTTCCGTGATTTGTTCCTCTGTTTTTCCCGATAATTCTGCCATAAACGGCAAATCCACTTTTGCACGTTCCCCGATGGATACGGCAAGGGCTTCACTGGCGGTATCCACACTGGTCACTGGTTCTGCCCTGCGGATGGTACGCTTGCTGAAAATATCTGCTTTACGCTTCAGCTTTCCTTCCTCATCCAGATATTCCAGAGATGCCAGCAGACAATAGCTGCTGTCCTGCGAAAATGCCCTGCGGTTTGCCGTACTGCTGATCAACCCATACCGGGAAGAAAAACGGTCATACTGCTGATTCAATTTTTTCTGCAGAAGAGCTATCTCTTCATCACTGCCATCCTCCATCTGACACTGGATAAGTTCCTGTGTCACATTTCTCAGCTCAATCATCCCAAGTACACGTTCCGCTGTCAAAGCTGGCAGTTCCACCGGATTCATCTTTGAGTTTTCCCGGTAATATACTTTCCCGTCTACATTTGTAAAACTGAAATTCCTTACCGCCGGGTCTGCCGGAATGGAACGGTCTGTTTCTGTCAGTTCAAAATCGTCCAGTGTATTCTCCGTAATCTCTCCCTGTATATGGCTTATCGCCTCTTTTAACTGTACCGCAAGTTCCATCCCTTCAATGGGTTTTACTGTCACTTCCTGTTTTCCGTACTGTGTACTTTCTACAGAAAGTTCCCCTAACACCATTTCCGGATGACGGACAAAGTAGGCATTCATCCTATATCCTTCCGGTGTTGTATCAAGCTGTACCCATTCCGGCTGTTCCAAAGATGCACAATCTCTTTTCTGGAGAAACAAAATATCTGACACCACATCTGTCCCTGCATTCTTTCGGAAAGCATTATCCGGCAGACGGATGGCTCCAAGTAAGTCAGCACGATTGGCAATATACTGACGGACAGCCGGGTTCTGCTTATCCAGTGTGCCGCTGGAAGTGACCACTGCCACAACACCGCCCGGACGAACAAGGTCAAGGGATTTTGCAATGAAATAATCGTGTATCATAAAATTGTGGCGGTCGTACTTTCGGTCAGCTACTTTATAGCTTCCAAATGGCACATTGCCAATCACACAGTCAAAGAAGCTGTCTGGGTACTGCGCCGTTTCAAATCCCTGCACAGAAATATTATTTTTCTGGTAAAGCTGTTTTGCTATCCTCCCTGAAATGCTGTCCAGTTCCACCCCATACATTTTCAAATCTTCCATGCTCTTTGGTACAAGTCCCATGAAATTTCCAACACCACAGGATGGTTCCAGTACGTTTCCTGATTCCAGCCCCATATTGGAAAGTGCTTCATACATGGCATGGATCACAACCGGAGATGTATAAAAAGCATTTAAGGTAGAAGCCCTCGCCGCCCGGTATTCTTCTGGAGACAGTTCTGAATATAATTCCGTAAATTCCCCTGCCCACTGATTGTTTCCTTCCTCAAACGCCTGTGAAAGTCCGCCCCATCCTACATAACGGGATAAAATTTCCTGTTCCTGCGGAGTTGCCAGACGGTTTTCAAGTTCCAGTTCATGCAGTAACTTCACCGCTTCCATATTGGCACGAAATTTCTGCTTCGGTCCGCCTTCCCCCAAGTGTTCATCCGTAATACGGAAATTAATCAGTTCCGGTCTGATGGTTTCCTGTGCTGTGTCCGCATGTTCCACTGCTTCCGCCTTTTGCTGTTTTGTCGGCTCCTGAAATGGGATTTCCTCTGCTTTTTCTGTCCCTTCTACTGTCTCCGGTACAACTTTCTCCTGCTCTGCTTCTTTCTCTAATGGCTCTTTTTTTTCTTCTTTATCCTGTATATCAGATTCCATCCAATCAAACAAAGACAACTGCTTTCCATTTTCCACCGCTGTTTCCTGCACACGTTCCGGGAAGATGGTATACGTCCCCTCCACATATCCATGTAAGTCCACAAGGAACTGTACCTTTGCTTCATAGCCTTCAAAATCCAGTGGTAAGGATGCAAGGGCGGCATCCATCTTTTCCACTAATTCTGCTGCTGTTTCCGTATCTTCCAGTGCTGCAGCCAGTTCAATTCTTGCGTCATCATGGAAAAAATCATCTGTAAACGGACGTTCTGTTTCTTTTGGCAGACGGGCATAAAAACTAAGGATACGGTTTACCATCTGTTCCCGTTCGTATCCCGGCATTCTGGAATAATCTGCAGCTTTTAGAAATTTATCATTTTCAATCAGATACGTTACCCTCTTCGCTACCTGCGGCCATTTCAATAGTACCTGCGTATCCGGGTTTCCAAAACTTCCCCTCGCCAGCTTTAATCCTTTTCCGTTATAGTCCGCATGAGAATCATCCGCACCGTCAAGTGCATGACTGCATCCGCCTGTCCCGTACCGTTCCTTTAAAAAATCTGCCATTTCCTTTTCCGTTTTATTCTGGAGATAAAAAGCATAGGTACTCAACCTTCCATCTGAATAGGAACCGCCACGGGCAAGAAACGAATCTATCTCATCCTGTGTAATAAACAGCGGATGTTCCTCCCATGCAAATCCGTCTCTTGCGCCAAATGGCACTGCCTCTTTTGCAAATTTTTTAAACTGTGCCGATACCTTATCCGGACGGTAGAAATGAAAACGCATGATGTCTTTGTCCTCCGCATAGGCCAATGCTGCGCCCTCCAGGCGCTCGTTTATTTCCGACAGATATTCCGGCTGTGCCAGCAGTTCACTGAGGTTTTTTACCGTATCCGGGAATCCATGATGAAAAATCTCTGTGTCACCAAACACAATCTCTGCTACGCCTTCCGCCATATCGTGTTTCATGTATGCCAATACTGTCGCATGTTCTTCCAAAGCATTCAAACGTGCCGCATCCAGCACCACCTGGGGAGCGTATTCCCCCTGACGCAAAAGCTGGTGGATACGCCCGCTTACCTCTTCCCATGAAAGAAATACCTTATCCAAAATCCTGTCCGTTACCGTATGCCCCACTGCAACCTGCATTCCCAGCTCATCAAACCAGACGGAATACTCTGTACCGTCAATGACAAGTCCCTTTCCGCCTGTTCCATATTCCCGGCGTACAAATTCTGTATATTCCTCCGGTGTCTGCTCAATCATAAAATTATAGATGATACGAAGCTGGCTTCCTTCCCGGTTGCCGCCCACACGCAGCACTTCATCCACCACATCCGGGGATATGGAAATCTCCCCGGCATATAATGCAGCCATACGTTCCTCAATCTCCCGTATCTGTTCCTTTGCAGTCGGAAGTGCAGGCAAAGAAAAAGCAGAGGCTTCTATCTCCTCTGCTTCACTCAAATCCTGTTCTGTTGTTTCTTCACTTAACTGTATACCAATTCCGTCAAGATGCTCTCCTCCGCCATCGCTGTCAGGCTGTTCATATGGGCTGTCCATGCCATCGGATCGCTCTCCTTCTCCGGAGCCGGATAACGTTCCAGCAGCCCTTTCATCAGTACTTCCATTCTCTCCTGCGCTGCCTTCTCGGTCTGTGCCAGATGATTCTCCAGTTTCCCGGTCAGCATCATACTCTGATACCAGTTCTTCCGATGTTCCTTCAGAAATGTCTTCCGAAGCATCCCGTATTTCCCGATTGCCACTGTCTCCTCTTTGATTATCAGGTTCGGAAACAGATAATCTCCCTTTCTGTGATAGGTCAGTTCCATGTTCTATCTCTCCTTTGCTCTTACTTTTGCGAATTAACGTGTTAAATTCATTATAGCCGATGTAGTTTTGATCTGCAACCGTTTTTTCCTGTTCTTCCATTTGGATTTTTCGTATGGTTTTCCCAATATCCATAAGTATAGGCTCCACAAGCTGACTGACTGCATTTCCAAGAAATGATAAAACCGAAAGTCGGTTAAAATCCGTAATCCCGAAAAAATGTTCCTCCTCCAGATATTCCATTGGGTCAATACCACATCGGCGTGATAAAATATAAAAAGCACTGTTTGAATACAGTTCCCGGAACATGACACGGATACTGTCCTCGTCCAGTCCATACAGGAAACTGTCCTCAATCTCATACTGCAGCCCCTCCATCGCTTCCTCCAGATTCTCCTCTGCCATATAAGAAGCTACTGCCATCAGTGCATTGGAAAGGCTTTCCGTATCTCCCCCTTCAAGCCCATAGGCATCTGCCAGATGGTCTAGCACCGCCTCCTCCTGTTCTTTCTGGAGCTGCCACAAATTCGGTGTCCTTCCGCCTTTTACCATGTGTGTGTCTGAAACATCAAATACATAACGAAGCTGCCGTCTCGGTCCTGTGTCATCTATCAGGGCGATTCCTTTCGCCCCACGATTTACCCATCGACCCATCCTCTGATTCCATGCTTCCAGTGACACACAGGCGGTTGCATCCGGACGCTGGGCATGGATCAGAAGTGTATCCGAGAACGGATAGCGGTACAGCTTTGCCGCCGTATCCAGATACTTCATCCAATCCTTCGGTGAACTGCTCACATCCTTTGCCGTGTATTCCGCCAGTCCCCTTATCTCCTGCAATCTTGCCATGATAATCCACCTCTTTCTTTTCTATTCCATTTCCATGCTTACACTTTTCCTTTGTATTTTCTGCCTCTTTTTTTAGGAAACTCCATCTGGAAAGCCACCCTTCCCTCACTGGTATCCAACAATAAATCCGCAGAAAATAATTTTCCTGTTTTACGGGAATAAAAATCATCTGCATGGGTACGCCCACCTGTCAAAAGCTCCACTGCCATCTTTTTGTCAAGCTGTTTTCTCATACCGGAAAGATAATGGTTTTCTTTCCACAAGGCAAAGGAACACTCCCGGCTGGAACAGTAAAAATTCTGTTTTCCCTCATATACCGGGCTGCCGCAAAGCGGGCAGATGCCAATCTGTTCCCTCGGATGGAATCGCTGCAGTTCTTCCTCCGGTATTTCTTTACATCCCTCCATGACAGTTTTTACAAGTTCTGTAACCCCTTCCAGAAACTCTTTGCCATCAAGCTGCCCTCTTTCTATCAAAAGCAGGCGGTTCTCCCATTCTGCTGTCATGGCGGCAGATTTCAGATACGTTGGAATCACTGCCG
This sequence comes from Ruminococcus sp. RTP21484sp1_RTP21281st1_A8_RTP21281_210402, assembly GCF_040914025.1. Lineage (NCBI taxonomy): Bacteria > Bacillati > Bacillota > Clostridia > Eubacteriales > Oscillospiraceae > Ruminococcus > Ruminococcus sp. RTP21484sp1_RTP21281st1_A8_RTP21281_210402. The sequence continues at coordinate 24,556 of NZ_JBCPGE010000032.1, read as the reverse complement.
TCAATGCTTTTCCATCCACTGTTGGAAGTATCTGTTTTCCTTTGCGGAGGGCATAACCGGAAGACACCAGCTTTTCGATAACAGCAGCTCTTGTGGCAGGTGTGCCAAGCCCTTTTTTCTCTGTTTCTGCATCAAACTCTTTGTTTCCTGCAGTCTCCATTGCCATTAACAGAGTATCTTCCGTAAATGCTTTCGGAGGTGATGTAAAATGTCTGTCTGCCTCCGCCTGTATACGGGAAAACTCCATCCCCTCCTGTAGATTCTCTTCCAATAATTCCTCTTTATTTGTATCCGTTTCTTCCTCTCCTGATTTTTTCAGGGATGCCCTAAACCCGGTGGCAATTTTCCAAAATCCAGGTTCTGTCATACGCTTTCCTTTTGCCATAAATTCATGTCCCGCACACTGTACCGTAATCTGTGTTTCTTCATATGTACATTCTTTGGAAACTGCCTGAGCAAGACGCTGTCCGATCATACAATATAGGTTCCTCTGTTTTTCCGTAAGCTGTGAGAATCCTTTTTTGACCGATTCCTTTGTAGGAAGCAGTGCATGGTGGTCAGAAACCTTGTCATTATTGATAATTCTGCCTACATCGTATCCCATATTCCCCTCTAAAAAGGGCAGTATCTCCGGCAGCACCTCCAAGAGTTCCATCGTTGACTGTTCCATATCTTCCGTAATATACTGGCTGTCTGTACGGGGATAAGTTACCAGCTTGTCCTCATAAAGTTCCTGAAGCTCCTGTAATGTTTCCTGTGCTGTGTACCCAAAGAATCGGTTTGCCTCCCTCTGTAATGTCGTAAGGTCATAGAGTTTCGGCGGCATCGTTTTCTTCTGCTTCTTTTCTACCTTTACAATTACCGCCTTTTCTCCCTGACAGCTCTCTGCCAGTCTCCTTGCTTCTGTCTCTTCCTTAAAATTTTCAGATACCGCAGTAAATCCATCTCCTGTAAGCGTAACTTTGTAAAAAGGTTCTTTTACAAAAGTATCTATTTTTTCCTGCCGTTCCACCAGCATGGCAAGCGTTGGCGTCTGGACTCTTCCGATCACCAGACGTTTATAATATTTCGTTGTAAAGGCTCTGGTTGCATTCATGCCGATAAGCCAGTCCGCCTTTGCCCTGCACACAGCAGCTTCACAGAGATTCCCATACTCCCTGCCGTCCTTTAAATGAGCAAATCCGTCACGAACTGCACCATCCTCCATCGAACTGATCCACAGTCTTTTTACGGGAAGCCTGCTTCCGGACAAGTCATAAACACGCTTAAAAATCAGTTCCCCTTCCCTTCCGGCATCACAGGCATTCACCACATACTCTAAATCCGGACGGTTCAGCAGTTTTTTCAATACCTCAAATTGTTTTTTCTTATCCCTTGCCACCGCAAGCTGCCAATGTTCCGGTAAAATAGGAAGCTGTGAAAACTCCCATTTCTCATAGCGGCTGTCATATACCTCCGGGGACACGTATTCCGCCAGATGTCCGAGACACCAGCTAACGATACAGTCTGCACCTGACAGATAACCATCCTGTCTTTTTCCTGCTCCCAATACTTTCGCCAATGTCTGAGATACACTGGGTTTCTCTCCAATCACTAAATACATTCCATTCTCCTTTCCAAAAAAGGACAGCCGTTTTCTTTTCGGCTGCCCTTTTCCTATCCATCCTTAACTTTGTTTTTTATTCTTCTGTGTCATCCTCGTCCATGTGGTTTTCAGAATCTTCGTTGATGTAATCTCCTTCATAAAATTCCAAATCCTCATCTCCGGCATCCTCTTCCTCTTTTTTAGGCTTTACAACCTTAAAATAATAAACACCACCGCATCCTGCTACGGCAAGCAGCGCAATGGCAAGCAACGCCCCGGTATTAGTCTCTTTACTTTCTTTTTCCGGCTCCTTTTCCGTTTCCTCAACTGCAGGTTTTGTCTCCGGCTGTGGTGTAATGACTGTTGGCTGTTCTGTTTCCTGTTTCTTTGTTTCCGTAACAAACTCTGCCAGATCATCCTCATCAATCATGGAAAGCATATATACGTTTTCTTTGTTACTGGAACGGTCCAACACAAGAAAAAACGTATTGCCGTTCTTTGTCTGTACCGTAAGGAACTCTTTTGTGCTGTCCCCTGATTTATCATCTGCCAGACTTCCGTTCCCCGGAACAGAAAAAGGTGTTTCCTCTGTCTTCGGCGGTTCTTCCTCCTGTACTGGCGTCTCTGTTGGCGCAGGTGCTTCCACCGCCTGCTGAGCCGCTTCATCCGTAAAGGCAAAGGCAGTCGTGGCAGGCAAGACCATCCCTGCCGCCACTGTAAACGCTGCCAGCCACTTTTTAATTTTCATTCTCACGATGTTCATCCTCCTTTTCTTCTGCCCTATGTCCCGGCAGTTTTCTTTCTTCTGCAATATCCTTCCAATCCTCTTCTTTTTTTGTATCCGGCACAGTAGTTTCTTCCGTCAGATACGGAAAAACAGCCGTTCCATTCTGGATTTTGTCCAATACTACCAGAAGTTCCCGGCTGTTTAATTTCATGGAACGGATACTTTTAATAATCTCCGCATCCTCCAACTGCTTTTTTCGGATATTCAGTTCCCTTAAATGTTCCTGCCACTCGGTAATTCTTTCCTCTGTTTTCTGGATTTCATCCAGAACCTTTTTTAATTTCATATTCACTTTCTTAACCTCCTACTGGATTCTTCCAAACGCCATGAAATGTTCCTGCCAATATGCAGAACTGATATTCGCATACTGGATGGGATTGCCGCAGTGGATCATCATGTTGTCTCCTACATAGATTCCCACATGACTGGCTCCCGGCGTATTGTAAGTACCCTGAAAGAAAATCAGATCTCCCGGTTTTGCTTCGGACGGCGATACATATGCACAGCAGGAACGAAGCCCGTCTGCCGTCTGCCTTCCTACATTCCAGCCGTTTCCGCAGTTATTGATTACCCAACTGACAAATCCGGAACAGTCAAAACTGGTACTGGGCGAAGCGCCGCCCCACACATACGGGTATCCCAGATATTTTTCTGCTTCATGGATCATGTTTGCAAATTTTTCATCTGACAATGCCTCTGCCGGAATTTCATAGCCAAAACCACCGGAACCTCCGCCACTGGGCAGCGTATTTACATCAAACAGATAATCACGGTTCCCATATGTCAGATTGTAATAATCATACCGCTGTTCTTCCTCGTCATTCATTCTGTTTCTGAGCACAGTATCCAGATTATGGTTTGTCAGCACTGTTTCCAGCCTGTTTACCTCTCTGGTACTGGTCACTTCCACTTCCTGACTTCCATTGTCATCTGCTATGTATGCTTCCCATGTCTGATGTCCGTGTGCAGAAGCGGCTGCATGGTCTCCATAATAAACATCGAACTGCACCCCGTACTGGTCAAAAGCGCCTGTATCTTCTACAACATACTCCACACCATTCATCACAATCTTCGTGCCCAGAGGTACAAAAGGATTGGAAGCGTCTACCGCAATCGTGTGGTTTGCCTGCGGCATGGCTCCGCTGGCTGTCGATCCGCCGGACCAGACGCCGCAGCAGATCGGACAGTTGCAATATCCACTGGTTACTACCTGTCCCAGTGATTCCCCAACCCGTACCGTCTGTGTTTCTGTCACTGTTTCACGCACACTCTCCGTATGTATGCTGTACTGTTCCCGGAAGATTTCTTCAATCTCCGAAGCCACCTGTGCATATGTAAAATCCCCGTATTTAACTGTCAGGTAGGAGATAAGGTGGTATGGATTATGGCTGATTTCGTCTACCTGATAGCGGTATTCCTCATATTCTGGATGTGTGGCTTCCATGCTGTTAATCTGATTATTCAATGCCGCTTCAAGCTGTGCATAAGCATTTTCTGCCGCATAAATATCTTCATCCTCGCTGGCATAGGTGGTAGAAATAATTGTGGTACTGCCGCCCTGAATGCTGGCGCTGCAGCTGCTGAGTGAGGCTGCCATCACTGCGAACAACAATACGCAGACACCTATACCTGCGAAAATTGCCCGGTTCCTGCAAAGAATCTCCTGCAGTACCTTCTTTGCTTTGACCGCAATGGTTTCTGTAACCCGGATGGTATCCTCCGTTGCTTTTTTCCCTTCCTTCGCCGCAGCATAAGCCTGTTTGTAACGCCTTTTCTGCCAGAAGCGTAAAATAGCATTCTTCTTTGACTGTTCCACCTCGGCAGCGTGTTTCCCCACTTCTTTTCCGCTTTTTTTCATCGCCTCAAACTGCAGGCGGCCCGCTTCCGCTGTTTTTTCTGCCTGCCGTTCCGTGTGCAGGGATTCCTGCAGTCTGCGGCTTGACCGGGAAACGGCATATCGGACAGTCTTTTCTCCCAACAGTTCCGCTTTATGTGCCCCTTCCACTGCCGCATTTTCCTGTTCTGCTTCGTGACTCTTCCCATGAACATAAGCAGATGCAGCAACAGTACCTGCTGAAACAGCCTTCTTTGCCATCCCAATTCCGGCTCCCTGTATCATCCCGCTGCTTTCATCCCCAAAAGAAAGTCTTCCTGCCTGTTTCTTCTGTTCTTTATGGAGCTGTTCCCGCTTTATCTTTCCCTTGATTTCCTCACGGAACCCTTCCATCGACTGCTCCGCTGTTTCCTGGTTCTTACGAAAACGGGAAGATTCTTTTTCTTTCTGAGCCGTCTGTTTTTCTTCTGCCGTTTTTTCTGCCCTTTCTCTTCGGACATAGGACTGCACCTGCTGTTTTTTTCGGCTATGGCTTGTCCATGCAGCAGCTTCTGCATATTCCCTCGCCCCGGACGGATGCCCCCTGATACTTTCCACACGGGAAGAATAATCAGACAAACGTTCCCCTGTATTGCTGTCTGCTTCCTCTATTTCTTCCTGCCATCTGGCACTCTCCGATTCCGGTATCCGCATTTTTCTGGAAGCCGCCCGTTTTTTTCCACTTTCCTCCATGTCCTGCCCGACTGTTTCCGCAGCTTCTGTTCTGCCTGCTTTTTCCGAATACAGCTTCTTTTTCGCAGACTTCGTATCTTCCGCCCTTTCTCCCCGCTTTGAAAAATCTTCCATATCCTCTGCCTGTGTTGCGCAGAAAAAATCATCTGTTTCCCGGTTACTTACCCGGATGGATTTTCTGCTGTGCAGATTTTCCTCCTTCAGTCCATCCCGGCTCATTTTCTTTACGGTTTTGTCTCTTGCCCTGTACTCATGCTCCTGCATGATTTCTCATCTCCTTACATATATGGCTGTGCATACTCTTCCCATTTTTCCAGTGTCGCATCTGCCATTTTCGGAATGGAGGCAGCAAATTTCCATGCCTCCGGCGGCAGGGGATTTCCATGAAGCATCAGAAGATGCAGCATAGAACTCTGCATGTCCACCAGTGCCGCAAGATAAATCAAATCCTCCGGCATATGGGAAAAGACCTCTTCTCCATTGCTGTCTTTTCCATTCTTCAAAAGCATTTGCAATTCTTTTGGTATATCTTCTCTTTTTACTTTTACGGTGTGAACCATTATTTTGTTATCTCCTTTTCTGCTATTTTCTTTGCCACTACAACCAGCCTTCCGTTTTCCTGCGAATATTCACAAGTGGAAAGTGTCAGCAGCTTCTCTCCATAATCTGCCGTAATCCCGGTATCATAAAATGACCGTTCCTTTACAGCTTCTATAAATGTTTCATATGACTTTCTGTTTTCCGCTTTCGTGAACGTATAATAGGCAAAATCACTTCCCGTATAAACCGGAGTGGAAAAGACTGCAAACACCTGATATTTTTCTTCCCCCTGCAGCGTATTGAAAAAAATAAAAGGATGCTCTTTAAAGAACTTCCTCTCACGATACCCTTCCAATGCGGCAAACATCTTTCCGCTGTTCATGTGGTGTCCATAGATGATCAGATTGTCGCAATCTTTCAGGGAACAGTTTTCTGAAAGAAACAAGCTTCCATTTGCAGAGTATTCTCTGAAAAAATCCCGTTTCAGATAATAATTCACTTCTTCCGGATGGTACATAACGGGGTAGTCAATAAGCGTATCCGGTATCGTCAGCCAGCCGATACAATCCTTGTTTTTTTCATGAAGGGCAAGAAGCCCCTCATGGATGAGGTTCTGCTCTTCTTCATCCTGTCGGGGCTTCTCTTTTGTTTCTTCTTTTTGGTTTTCATAAATTTCTTTTAACTGTTCCTGTAAAATATCCGCTTTTTCTTCCTGTTTTGCATAGTCTGCGAGGAAGTGTCCGCTGATTCCCAATAATGCCAGTGACAGAAAACAAAGCAGATAGGCTGCCCATTTTCTCATACGCATCCTTCTCCGATTTTTTTGTCTCCTGACACCTTTTTTATCCGTTCTTCCGCCAGCCTGCAGTATTCCTCGTTCAATTCAATCCCGATATACTGTCGGTTTAACCCTTTTGCCACAGCCCCGGTTGTCCCGCTTCCCATAAACGGATCAAGGACAATCCCCTGTTTTGGGCATCCCGCAAGGATACAGGTTTCCGCCAAACGTGGCGGAAATGCTGCAAAATGTGCCCCTTTATATGGAACGGTATTGATATTCCACACATCCCGCTTATTCCTTAAAGGGTTGATTTCTGTTTTTCCATACCTGCAGGGATTGTTGATCTGCTGTCTGGACATCTGCCCCGGTATGCCGTCCGCATATTTTGTGTTTTCCTTTCTCCCATAGCGGTAACGGATGGCGGTACTTAAAGCAATCGGCTCGGCAACGGCAAGATTGTCGTAAAAATATTTCCCGGACTTTGTAAGCAGGAAGATATGTTCATAACATCGGCTCGGTCGGTCTTTTGCACTCTCCGGCATGGGATTATCCTTCTGCCAGATAATATCACTGCGAAGAAACCAGCCCTCTTTTCTCAGGGTAAGTGCCAGCAGCCACGGAAGTCCCATCAATTCTTTTGGCTTGCAGCCGGACAACCCATGATAGGATTTCCGGCTGTAGCAGTCTGCTATATTAAGCCAGAACGTACCATCTGACCGCAGGACTCTTTTTAATTCACAAAACACAGAAACCAAATGTCCGATATATTCCTCCGGTGCGCCTTCCCTGCCAATCTGGTTTTCCTTTCCATAATCCCGTAAAGCATAATACGGCGGAGAAGTCACACAACAATGGATACTTTCATCCGGCAGACTTTTAGCACCTCCAGACAGTCCCCATTGATAATCGTATCCGTTTTTAACATTCTGCTTTTCCCGCCTTTTCTCCTGTTCCTTCCAAATCCGAAGGTTTGGTTGTCATCAAAGCATACAGACGCAGGGATTTATCAAACTTATCCTTAAACGGGATAATGGTACTGCCATAAAAAATCAATCCCTCTCCCTCGCCGCTGTTGGTCACATAGGAAAGCTGGTGGGGCGAAATGTTCAACTGCTTCGCCAAAATCTGCCTGTCCCCTGCCGCCTGGTTGAGCATATAGATGAAGTCCGAGTTTTCAAATATGTTTTCGATTTCCCGGCTGGCAAGCAAATCCTTGATATTCTGCGTGATTCCTGTCGGGATACCGCCCCATTTACGGAAACGCTTCCAAATCTCCACGGAATAAGCCGCCGTCTGTTCCTCCTTCAGAAGCAGATGGAACTCATCAATATAGTATCTGGTAGATTTATGCAGCGCCCGGTTGACCGTCACACGGTTCCACACCTGATCCTGCACGATCAGCATCCCAAGCTTTTTAAGCTGTTTTCCCAAATCCTTAATATCAAAACAGACAATCCGGTTATTCAGTTCCACGTTGGTACGGTGGTTGAACACCTTTAAGGAACCGTTGACATAGATTTCCAATGCTGTCGCAATCCTCTGTGCCTGAACCTCTTTCTGTTCCCGCAGGCATTGGTACAAATCTCCCAATACAGGCATATTCTCCGGCACAGGGTTTTCAAAATATTTCTGGTATACAATCGGCAAGCATCGGTCAATGACAGACTTTTCTTCTGCTTCAATACCATTTCTGGAACCCATAATCAGCTCACACAAGGACAGAATGAAATCACTCTTAAAGCCCAGCGGGTTATCATCATCAGAATAATCCAGGTTGATGTCCATTGGATTGATGTAATCGTGACTGGTAGGCGAGATATGGATAACCTGCCCTCCAAGTGCGTTGACAAGGGGATAGTATTCTCCTTCCGGATCTCCGATAATAATGTCATCCTGCGTGACAAAAAAAGCATTGGTAATTTCCCTTTTGGCAGAAAAAGATTTTCCGGAACCGGGCGTACCAAGAATCAGTCCGTTAGGATTTTTCAGTTTCTTCCTGTCCACCATGATCATGTTATTGGAAAGGGCGTTCAAACCGTAATACAAAGATTCTCCCGCCATGAACAATTCCTGTGTGGTAAATGGCACAAAAATAGCAGTGGATGTAGTTGTCAGCGCTCTCTTAATCGGAATCAGATTCAATCCCAACGGAACACTGCTCATCAATCCCTGCTCCTGCATATAGTCCAATCTTCTTAATGAACAATTATATTTCTGTGCAATCCCTCCTGTCTGGAACACCGCATTATCAAGTTCCTGCTTTGTCTTTGCCGTATTTAAAAACAATACCGTCACAAGGAACATCCTTTCATTTCTGGACTGCAAATCTTCCAAAAGACGCTTCGCTTCCCCGCCATACGTGTTCAAATCTGACGGAATGATGTCCATATCGTACCCTGAACGTACTGCTTTTTTCTGTTCTTCTATCTTCATGCGGTTAATATCCGTCACTTTACTTTTTACCAGCTTAATCGCTTTCATCTGATCCAGAGACTGGATATGAAGATTTACAATCAGATTTCTGTCCATATCCAAAAACTCTGCCAGCATCTTATCTGTCAGCTCCGGTGCAAGTATCTGTAAATAAGATGCTGCACCGATGGTATTTCCCATCTGAAAGGTCTTTCCGTCCCGGAACACAAAACTGGTAGGTGCAATAAAGTCTTTTGTCCCCATTCCGCTTCGCAGTACCCTGTCATAAGAGAACTGGAACGGCACTTTTTCTTCCGGGTTAAAGGTTTCATAGAGAATCTGAAGCCGTTCCTCCCCGGACAGCGGATAAGCCGACACTCCGAGAACCTTGAAGTTATTTAAAATATCCGCTTCGATACGTTCCAGCTTCGGCTTTGCTTCCCGGATGTTCTCCGCCTTAATTCCAAATGTAATGTATTTCGTCCGTACCAGGCCATTATTTCCTTTTGCCAGCTGATTTTTTAACATCTGTGCATACTCCATACGCACATCGTCAAATGCGTCATTCTGCGGTCTGATCTGAATAGCGGATTCAAATTCTTTCATACTGCTGTGATGGTTGATAAAGGACACCTGAAAATGGATACTGCTGTCAAAATAATTGAGGAAGTCACACCAGTTTTCAAAAATGGCATTCTTATCTTCGTTCTGTGCCAACTGGTAGTTAATGTCATAAAATCGGATGGTTTTGGAATAATATTTCTCCTGTACCCGGCAGATACCGTCCTTTGCCATTTCCCGGTATGGTATGGATTTCTGTGCCGAAAGACGCTTCTCCTTTTCCTTTTTCAATTCTGCTTTTGAAGGTTTCTTCTCCACAATCTTCTGTGATCCGACTGTATTTCGTCCCTTTCTTTTTCTCCCCGGTTTCTCGGATGCCGCAGAATAATTTACCGTTTTATGCTTTTTCTTTTTTTCCTTTTTTAAAGCGGCTCTTTCTTCTTTTGCTGCCAGCTTTGCTTCTTTTTTAGCTGCCTTTTTCTCTGCTTTTTCCTGCTCTCTGCGCAGCTTCTCATTCATTTTTTCTGCTTTTTTCATAGCCCTTTTTTCACGCCTGGTAAGTTTTCTGGGTGGTTTTCTCCTGCCCCTTCTGCGTTCCAGAGCTTCATAACCGGACACCACAGGCTGTCCCCTTACAAGGCCTGCCATTTTTTCTGTATCATAGGCTTCTGCCTCTCCATAATCCGGATATTCCTCGTCCGCATCATCCAGCCAGCCTCTTTCATAGGCTTCCTGCCTTTTGATATGAGACTGGTACGCCTGTCTATCATTTCCTTTTCTTTTTCTCTGCATGTCCGCTTCCTCCTCTCTTTCTTTTCTCAGTCGTTACTGTTTCCTGTATTTCGTACAGATTCTCAATCTCATACCTGCGGATGGCAGGATACCGCAGTTTTACATGAATGACATTTAAGAGAATCTTTTCCAAAGGCAGGCCGTCCTTTTCATACATGGCAAACATAAATGCCGGAAGCATAAGAATGACCATACCTGTTGCCGCATTGCTTGTTCCAATCCATTCCCTTGTCAGAAAATAAAATGGAAGCCCCACAGCCGCCGCAATCACCAGACAGATAAGCTGCCGTTTCGTGAGGTTTAAAACAACCTTATTTTTTACCTTTGTCAAATCTTTGGGTACTGATACAAATGCCACGATTACCATCTCCTTTCCCTGCATTTTCTAAAATCCGGGACGATGCAGAACCTTCAACTTCATTTCCCCACACATCCCATCCGGATGTTTTCTGCCTTGCAAACAGTTCAATTCTCGGCAGTTCTCCAAATAATTCCACAATCCTCTTCCGGACTTCATCCGGCTTTTTACTGTGCTGTTCCAATGGGCTTATGATAAGCTGAGAGATACTTTTCGATATCCGCTTTGGATGTCCCTTAATCCCAAGCAGACAGATTTCCACATTGGAACGTGTCCAATAGCCCATCCCGAAAAAGAATCCTTTTCCGGATTTATTCTGTTTTACCCATGCAAACCCAAGTGTCTTATAGGTAAATCCCCATGCTTCAAAAAGTTTCATTGCATCCTGAAGCTGCGGAAATGTTACCCATAAAAACAAAGCACAGTCCTTTGCTGCAAGTTCTGCAACAGGAAGTCTGCATATTTCCTGAATACTCATAGTTGGATAGTGGTTTTCTGCCGCCCCCTGTCCCCGGTTCATGTCATATCTCCAGGGCGGATCAGCATAAATAATGTTATATTTTTTCTCCATTGTTTCCTTAGTGTGCATTGAAAATAGAGCGTGACAGGTTTCCGGTTTTCATCAGACTAAAGCAGAGAATGACCGTATATGCCGCCACTCCAAACAATGCTGAATGCATATTGTCTGAAATCTGGATAGTGGATACAAGCACCGCATAAATGCCTACACACACCATCATAAAAAATCCCTGAAATCCGAGTGCCAGAAGCCCCCGGAAATAATTTGTTCCTACCTGCCCCCATTCCCGGTTGGACATGGTTGCAAACGGAATCGGTGCAATCGAAGTATAGAGGTAAATTTCTATCATCCTTCCAAACAGGATGACGGTAATCAGTACAGACATCACCTTCATGCACAGGCTGACCACCATCGTCTCCAGTGCCAGTGTGACCAATTCCCCTATTTCCATAGACTCCATTGCCGTATTCATGGCTTCAATCATGGAATCTACGTTAATAGCTGTTTGCGAATTGATAGAGCCGCCTGCGGCATTTACTACATGCTGTCCCACATCAAAGACTGCCATCGCAATCGTGAAGGTATTGCTGACAAGATAAACTGCCACCCACATCTTGAAAAAATACTTGAAAAACATCCAAGTATCTATCTCGTGCATATTATTTTTCTCTGTCAGCATGGTAATCAGTTCATAACACAGGACAAATGTAATAATCACGCCTGCAATCGGCACAATGACCGAATTGGAAAGATTCTGTATCAGACTGAAAATACTTCCATTCCAGCCTTGCGGGGTTTGTCCGACCTGCGCAGCGATTTCTCCTGTCTTTTCATTGACATCGGTAAACATGGTTGTCAGGTTGGACGTGACCATCCCCGTCAAAAGCTCCCTCATCCATTCCTCGATTGCTTCAAAAATGCCATCGAACATGGGTGGTTCTCCTTTCCTCTATGCTTAAAACAGTCCTCCCAGAAGCGGGATAAGCTGTGTTCCGATTAACACAACCCCTCCTCCGGCCATAAGCTGCTTAATTCCCTGTGATTTTGCTTATGTGTGATAAAGAAGTAATAGAAGTGTAAAAAATTTTGCCGTTCCTATCCGGCACATGAGGTATGTCGGATAGGTCGGGCGGTTAGGTGTCGGGCAGTTCTACCTTGCCGACAAAAGAATAATAGATTTCGATTTCCTGTCTGCGTAACTTGCCCCGGCGTTTCCCGTCAAGGGCAACGCTTTCATGGACAACGATTTTCTCCACAAACTCCCGCAGCAGAGTAGGGGTAAGTTCTTCAATGGTAGTGTGCCTGCGTACCACATTCATAAACTTTTCAGCGTTTGCGGTGGCTTCCTGCGCTTTGGAAAGTTCTTCCCGCAGTCTGGCGGCACGTTCTTTCAGTTCTTTCTGCTCGGCTTCATAGTCTGCCGACAGCTCTGTGAAACGCTCGTCCGATATGCGCCCGGTTACGCTGTCCTCATACAGCCGCTTGAAGATAGCAGATAACTCGGCTATGCGTTTCTCGGCGGCTTCCAGCTCCTTTTTCTTGGCGGCGTTCCTGCGTCTGTCCCCGTCCTCATTCTGCTCGATTAAAAGCTTCATAAACCGGGCTTCATGCTTTGCCGCATAGCTGGTAACTTTCCGCAGATTGGAGAGTACGCCAGCGGTCAAGAGGTCAGTGCGGATAAAGTGCGCTGTGCAGTCGGCGGTGCGTTTCTTGTAGCTTCCGCAGATATAACAGTCCTGCTTGCGCTTGTCCGTCTGGTATCGCTGCTGGTACATGACGCTGCCGCAGTCGGCACAAAAGAGTATGCCGGAGAACAAGCCCACTTCGTCATAACGGTTGGGGCGTTTGCGCTGCTTGCGTAACTCCTGCACCCGTTCCCACGTTTCCCGGTCAATGATAGGCTCATGGTGGTTCTCAAAAACCGCCTGCTTTTCCGGGGGATTTTCTATGCTGTGTTTCAGCTTGTAGGACGGCTTCTCGGTCTTAAAGTTTACCAGACAGCCCGTATATTCCCGGTTTTCCAGCAGATGAACCACGGTATTGGTCGCCCACTTGCACTCATAGCCGGGGTGGTAGCGGCGGGTGCTGCCCGTCCTGCGGTATTCCAGCGTCCCCGGCGTGGGGATTTGCTGCTCGGTCAGCATACGGGCTATCTTGGTCGGACCGTTCCCGGCAAGGCAAAGGCTGTAAATCTGCCGTACCACCGGGGCGGCTTCCTCGTCAATGATAAAGTTTTCGTCCTCGTCCATGAGGTAGCCATAGACGGGCTTGCTTGTGATGGGCTTTCCGCTCATGCCCTTAGAGCGTTTTACTGCCTTGATTTTCTTGCTCGTATCTCTCACCAGCCATTCGTTAAAAATGTTCCGCAGCGGGGCAAAATCATTTTCCCCCTGTGCGCTGTCCACTCCGTCATTGATAGCGATGAAGCGGACACCTTTCTGTGGGAAAATCATTTCTGTGTACATTCCCACCTGTAAGTAGTTTCGCCCTAACCTCGACATATCCTTGACGATAACTGTCCCGACTTTCCCTGCTTCAATGTCTGCAAGCATGGCTTGAAATCCGGGTCTTTGAAAGTTCGCACCGGAATAACCGTCGTCGGTGTACCAGCGCAGATTAGAAAATCCATTCTGTTTGGCATAGGTTTCCAAAATCCTCTTTTGGTTGGAAATGGAATTGCTCTCGCCTTGCAGCTCGTCCTCATGGGACAGTCTTGGGTAAAGGGCGGTAATGAGTTGCTGGGTGGTCTGTCTTAACATAAATTCCTCCGTTTCCGACAGCCAGCCCCACTATTCCGTACCTTGATTGTACCACATGGGGCGGCTGTCTGTATAGCGGCAAAAGCGTCAAATCTGCTTCTTTACGGTCGGTAAAAATGACGGTTTTTCAATCAGGCTTATCACAGGTCAAATATCCGGCGGCGGCTTCTGCTTCCAGCACTTTCATCATCTTGTCAGCGGCGGTGTCGGTCGCCCCCTCCTTGAAAAAGCCAGACACCACAAGGATTGTGTTGCCTATCCTCGTTTCGGTCACGCAGTCCGGGCGGCGGGCAGGGCGTTTGTTTCTCTGGGTGTCGGTCATAGGCAAATCTCCTTTCCGGCAAGCAGCCGTTTCAGCTGTTCCATTTTTCCCTGTGCGGCGGCTTTCCTCAAATTCTCCCCGGTAAAGCAGAGAGGGGAACACATTTCAAGCAGGCGGTCATAAATCCGGGCGTGGGCGGTGTCCTCCGGGTGCTGCAATTCCTCCAGCGTGAGGTTGGTCGTCACAATCAGCGGCTTCCTGCTCCGGTAGCGGCTGTCAATCACATTGTAGACCTGTTCCAGACCGTATTCTGTGCCACGCTCCATTCCAAAATCGTCAATGATGAGCAGGGGGAAGCTGCAAAGGCGGGAAATATATTCGTTCCTGCCCGCAAAGCTGGCGGCAAGGTCGTTTAATATTGCTGCAAAGTTTGTCATGCACACCGGGACTTCCTGCTCCATGAGGGCGTTTGCAATACACCCGGCAAAATAGCTTTTCCCAGTGCCTACCCTGCCCCACAAGAGCAGCCCGTAGTTCCCGTCCTTTATCTGTTCCCAGCGTGCCACATATCCGGCGGCGTTCTTCATCTGCGGGCAGCTGCCGTTATCGTTGGCAAATGTCCAGTCCTGCATGGTCTTGTCTGTAAAGCCCTGCCGTTTCAGCCGTTCCACCGTTTCAAGGTGGCTGCGCCGCTTCTCGGCGGCTTCCCGTTCCTTACGGGCTGCCCGCTGGCAGTCGCACTCTGACGGGTGGCGGTCACGCCCGAAAAAGGTCTTGCCCTCCGGGAAATAGGCTTCTTTGGGTTTCCGGCATTTGCCGCAGTATAAAAGCCCGTCCTCCCCGGTGTAATCCTCCGGCTCGGCTGTGGTGTCGGTCATAGGCAGTATGGTGTTGTGGATTGTATCGGTCATAGGCTTTCTCCCTCCTTGAATGAATAGTCCGGTATGCCTTTCTTTGGCTTCTCTTTGGCAGCGTCCTCCTGCGCCCACTTGTAAATGGTGGCTGCATGGCTCTGGTACTGCTTCCCGGTGGAAGCGATGTGGCAGGAAAGGCGGTCAAGGTAATACTCCCACTTGCCGGGGAAGTCCTGTTCCAGCTCCAAAAGTTCTGTGTCAGAAAGAAATACATTTTTATATCTGCCATAAGCGGCGGGGGGCTGCCCCTCACTCGCTCCTTTTGTTTGGCTCTCTATTAGGTTGTTTATATTAGTTTGGTTAGGGGACGGTTTTCCGACCGTCATAAGGTCAGTTTTCCGGCTGTCAGTTGGTCGGTTTCCCGCCCTTATGAGGGGCGGTTTTCCGTCCGTCAGTTGGTCGGAAAACTGTACCACTGGGATAGGCGGCACTTTCACATACAGACGGTTGGCGGCAGAAAAGCCCGTCCGTCTGCGTTCCAGCAGCCCGGCAGCGTCCAGTTCGTTCAGTGCGCCCTTTATGGTGGTGCAGCCTTTATCCAGCATTTCCGCTATCTCTGCTATGGGGTAGACAATGTATGTCCGTCCCTCGCTGTCCTGCCAGCCGTTCTTCTGCGAAAGGGTGGAACGGTCTAACAGCAGCGCATATAACTCTCTTGCGGTGTGGGATAGGTCTGTTTCCAGCAGGAAACGGGGGTAAGGCAGGTAAGCGGGCAGCTCCGTTCCTGCGGTCATATAATCAGCGATAGGGTTCACCTCCTTGTGGTGTCTGTCTGTGGGTTCTGTTACGCTTTTAGGGGGCGTTTTTAAGGGAAAAGGATAAATGTATCACGCACCCTTTGACACCCTCCAAAAAAGCCTTGATTTATGCGGGTTTGAAATGCCCTAAAGCGTGACATTTCTCCCTTTGTTTCCGCTTCCGTTTGGCGGCGTTTATCCGCTTCATGCGTCCGGCGCAGTCCGGGCAGTATTTCCCCCGGTTGGATTTTGGGAAGAAGAACGCCCCGCAGACAGCGCAGCGTTTCCGGCTTCCCCGGCGCAAGAGGGCGGCTTCCAGTGCTTCATCAAGGGGCAGGACAGCGGCGGTAAACCAGCGGCAGAGCAGCGAATAGCTGATACTCTGTACACACACGCAAGGCTCGCCGTCCTCCAACAGCAGGCAGTTCCCGCTGTCATAGTTGCAGCACTCATGCACAAGGCGGCGGGCTGCCCGGTACTGGCGGTAGTCCATGCGGGGGATATTACCGTTCATGGCTCTGCTCCTTTCTGCGCTGCGGCTCGCTCCGGCGTAAAATCTGGTCGATATTGCCCTTGACAGTCTGCAAGCGGCGGTACTCCTCCCGTTTTGCCCGGTAATCGTTGTAGCCGCTGTTTTTCTCTTTGATAAGGCTTTCAATCTCTGCTTGCAGGGATTTATAGCTCGGCAGCTTGGAAATGCCGTTCTCCCTGAAATAGCGGGCGGCTGCGTCTGCTATGATAAAGTCACTTTCATGCTTCTGACGGTAGGCTGCTTTTGCTTTGGCGTTTTTCTGCTGTTTCAGCCCGTCCCGGACAGGGCGGGTCTTGGAATAGGCAAGCACCTGCCGTTGCAGCTCCTTTTTCCCGTTCAGCGTCTTTTCCACCTGCTTCAACCACGCAAGGCTTTCCTGCATGGCGGCATAGGCGGCAGAACAGGCTTCGTCCAGTTCCTCCGGGGAGGAAAAGCCGTACTGCTGATAGGCGGTAACGGTAGCTGCCATTTGCTTTAGGTTGTGCTTTGCCGCCCAGCGGTCATAGCCCACGCCCTTGCCCTCGGCTCGCTTGGCTTCCCGGTCAACCATGCGCTGCAAGGTGTTGTCTGCCGGGGTGGTTTTTGCAGCTTTTTCCCCTTGTAACGGCTTTTTAACTGCGGCAGGGTATTCGGGTATGGCTTTGGTCTGTTCGGCAGCTCTGTGGGCGTTCTGCGTGAGCAGGGCAAGGACAGCAGCCTTGTCAAAATCGTCCCCCAGCTTTCGGGCTGTGATAGGCTTTGTCCTGTCCGGCGTGAGGTAGGAAAGCCGCCCCCGGCTCTCCTTGACGGTCACACCCTCCCGCAGCAAAAGGGAAGAAAACTCGTCAAAGCTGCCAGCTTGGGAAAGTGCCTGCCGTATCGTCCGGCGCAGCTTCGCCTTGTCCGTTTCAAACTTGGTGGGCTTGGTCGGCTGTCCGGCGGCTTCTCTGGCGGCGTTCTCTTTGTCAAGGGCAAGCTGCCCTTTCTTTGCCGCCCAGTATTCCCGTTCGGTTATCCGTTCCTTGCTGCCGTTCAAGAGGTCGATTTGGTAAAGCCCCTCCCGGTGGCACATTTCCATGACTTCGCTCTTGAAATATTCCATAGCGGCGTTGGTGCAGCGGTGCTTGCAGCCCTCCAGCGTGTCGGCTGGTCTGTCCATGTAGGGCAGAAGCGGGACTTCGTAAATCCGCAGGGAGTTGATGACGATATGCACATGGATATTCCCGCTGTGGTTATGCCCGTCCGGGTGGGTGCAGATTAGGGCTTGGTGTCCGGGGAAATGCTCCTTGCAGAACTGCTCGCCCAGCTCCTGCGCCCGGTCTACGGTCAAGCCGTTGTCTGTCCCGTCCCGTGGGTCAAAGCTGATGATATAGTGGTGGCTTTTCACATCTTCCCGTTTTTGGTTTTTCTCATAGCGGAGATTGGCTCGCATACAGGCAACAGCGAAATCCTCGCCCCCGCAGTTGAGGGAAGAAATGCGGTAATCCTCCCTCGGTATCAGCCGCCCGTTTTCATCAAGGGTGGCTTTCATGGTAAACTCGTCATGCTCAAATGTGAGATAGGCTTCCGCTGCGCCATAGTCGGCGTTTTTAGAGCTGATATGTTTGAATGTTGCCAACAGCGTCACCCACTTTCTGCAAGACTTCAAACTTTAGGGCAGCAAGGTCGGAAACCGCCGCCCGTACCTCCCCGGCAAGCTGCGGATAGGGACTGTGCCACTCGTTCAGCGTCCGGGCTATCTGGTTTAAGTTGCCGCCGATCCTCCCGTATTCGGCGGTCAGCTTCCCGACAGCGGCAAGCAGCTCGTCATTGATGGGGGAAACGGTTATGATGGGGCGTATGGCTGCCCCGGTTATGGCTTGCCGGATAAACTCGGCTTGGCTCATGTGGTAAGCAGAAAGCCGCTGGGCAAACTCGGCGTATTCTTCCTCGGTCATGCGTGTTTTGACTACCCGGCTGCGGTGCGGCGTGTTGTATCGTTTCATAGGTGGTTGACCTCCTTTCTGTGCGTGGTGTCCTCTCACTAATAGGAGAAAAACAGGGTGTGAAGCGGAACTGTTTTTGAAAAATCCGAAAAATATTTTGAGGGGTTTTTCAGCGGCGCAAGCCGCATAAGCAGGGTTTGGGGAAGGCACTCCCCAACAAGATTCCCGCAGGGGCAAAATGAGCGATAAGCGAATTTTGGCACCTCGGTAGAATCTTGCTCTAAGAAACTGCCGGACTGCCGTTCACTTCCTACTGCCACTTTTTCAGAAAATCTATAACCAGCTTTTTCATAAAAGGCTGCGGGCTGGCGTTCTTCCTCTTACTCCCTACAACACCGCAAAAAGCAAAAATGACGGACTTTCCGGCAAGAACTTTTCCGGCGGCTCGGTCTTTCCCGACAATAAGGCGTTTCGGAAGCTGCGTTTTGCCCGCTGGCTAAAAAAATGGCAGCCTTTTTAGCTTCAATGTCTAATACGGAACTTTTGGAAATTTGCCAAAAATGGGCGCAAAAAAAGCAGCAAATCTTTTTCGGATTTACTGCTTCATGTGCTGCTGCGGGGCGGCGGGATATTCAGTTTTTATGTTATCGGTCAAGCCGGAACTTGAACAGGCTTTCAATCAGCTTTGTTCTGATGTAGTCCTCCATATCAGAATTATAATAGCCGTTCATTTTGGAGAAATAGCGGATATACCCGGCATATCGGTCAAGGACAGCTTGTATCGCTATGGGGTCGCCCTCATGTGCTTTTATTATCGTGTCATAGGGGAGAAGTAGGCTACTCATGGGACAGCACCTCCATTTCTTCTTTCAGCCGCTTCAAGGCAAGCTGGATATGCCGCCCGATTGTGCTGCGTGTCCAGCCGCTTTGTTCTCCGATTTCTTTCTGCTTCAAATGCTGGAAGTAATACAAAAAGATTTCCTCCTGCGACTGTTCCGGCAGTTCGGCAAGAGCCGCCGCAAGGGAACAGCTATCTAAAAATATCGTCTGCCCCCGGACGGAGAATGGATAAGTTTCGCCATAGTCTGGCACTTGAAAATACTCGTCTATGGTGCTTAGTGGAACAAACTTTTCTTCGGTCAAGTATTCAAGGGAGATTTCCCGTTTCCACCTCGCTGCCAGCATACGGGCAGCGTCAAAGGACGCATGGCGAATAACAATCCGGCAATAGGTATCATGGGTATAGCGGATATGTTCTTGATAGGCTTCGTATTCAGTCATGGAAAATCCCCCTTTCTTCGATTATGGGAAAGGGCGGCAGCACTTTTTGCTGTCGCCCCTTGATTACCCACCAGCAAGGACAGACGGGGCTGTCAACGGTGGGCGCAGCCCATTCACTTGCCGTTGACTGGCTCGGCTGGTTTTGCTATTTTTAGCGACTTCATTCATCTATGCTTATCGTTTCATCACTTATTGCTAGCGGGTTATTCTGGGTATTGCTGTTGAGGTCTGGAACGCTGAAAAAGACAGCAATAAAAATATTCACAAGAACGATTACTGCTAATATAATGGCAACAATTTTCCAGATACGACGTGAGCGGCGGTTCTTGATTGCCAGTTGCTCGTTTATTCTGGATAGTTGTTCGGCAACATCACTGGCGACATTTTCATTTTCAATTTTCGTACCCAGCAATTCACTGACATATACCTCTAATATTTCAGCCAGACGAATAAGAGTATCAGCGTCGGGAACGGACAAATTTTTCTCCCATTTGGAGATAGTCTGTCTGACTACATGAAGTCTGGTTGCTAATTCTTCCTGTGAAAAGCCTTTCTGTTTTCTGAGAGTTTTTAGATTTCATAGAAACATGATGCGTTCCACTCCTTTGTCTTGGTAAATCAAAAATAGCATGATAGTTGCTATGCGGCAAGCAATGCAGATTAACATTAGCGCAACTGCCTATAAAATAAGCATAATTCCGCACAAATCACTTGAAAACGAATATTTCTTCAATCGGTGCTTCAACAACTCTTGAAATATCAATCGCCAGTTTAAGTGAGGGATTGTATTGTGCCTTTTCCAGCCGCATAATTGTTTCTCGCCGCACGCCTACCTGTGCCGCTAACTGCTCTTGTGTCAAATCCTTTAATAGCCTGTACTTTTTTAATCTACATTCAAAATCCGGCACGCTTATTCCTCGCTTTCATCAAACTGTTCATCGTTATCATAATGATATAGCAGATATTCGCTAAGGAATATTTCAAGTGCTATGGAGAGAGCTATAACAATAACAAGAGCAATTAAGGTATATTCAAGGTTATCCATGAGCTTTCCCTGTCCCAAAATGAGTATTGCAAGAAAAATAATGGACAGAGAAGTTTTGTTCGCTACACTTTGCGCTTTCATTTTGTTTTCTTTGTATCGTTCATCTATAAGAGTATTTGACATTTTTCCCTCATAGAAAAATCCGAAAAAGCCGAAAAACAGGAAAAACACAAAAGGAAAAATTGTCTTGTCAACGCTGTAAGTCCAAAATCCCAAAAATCCGGCAAATCCTAATAAACCTAAAAAACCCAGTTTTGGATTTATTGTTCTGGTGGATTGCAAGGTTAATTCCCTACGCCTGTTTGTTTTAATAGATTCCAAAAACAACACAACAATATTCACAATATACAAAGTAAGAAGTACGCCGGAAATAATCATAGGCAGGTCTTGCACTCTGAAAACATATTCAGATAAATCCATAGGCACAATAAACCTTGAATTGTTAAATGCTATCGTGTACCATGAAGATATTGCTACCAGCAGAGCGCATATCACGCCCAGGCAAATTGTGAGTTTCGTTCTTTTTTTCATAATGGTGTCCTCCGATGAGATGTATTTGTCGCTTGTCGAGATAAATATATCACTTCAAAGGCTGGCTGTCAATAGGAAAGATACAAATACATCACTTTCCCAAAAATGCTTAGAAAGACAAAAGCTGATATAGGAAAATCCCCACATCAGCTTTTCGTATTGGTCTGTGTTTCGGAAATAGTGGCTGCTGTCTATCAAATTATCATTTGTTACTTTACCGCACATGAGCATTTGCACCTGGGTTATCATTTCCGTATCCTTCCAGAAGATTGATAACTCCCCATACGGCAAGTCCGGCACCGATTGCCACCACAAGGGTCTGTAAAATATTAATTGCTGAAGCAAAAAACGCCATATAATCACTTGAAAGTCCAATATAGAAAACAGGATTTTCTCTATTTGTCCCGTTTTTGCACATTAAAAAACCGCCGTTTCTTCCGGCGGTCAGCTCTTTCCATATTGGTTTCTTCTCCTTTCCAATTTTTTTGTTTTAATTTTTGTATTTGTGCAATGAGCCTGTATTCCATATTTCCGGTTCAGCACGAATAGGTGGGTAAACATATCTGCCACCTGTTTCTATGTAAAACTGCATTTTCCCCTTTCCGGACTTTGCGACACGGTGTCGCAAAGTTCCTTAATTTACTGTTTTTTCTGTTTCATGTTCTTCTGCTTCATTTCCATCCACCTCATATAAGTCAAATTCTTCCTGTCTCCTGATTTTAAGCTGATGCTTCATATATGCTTCCACATCAAAAGCATTCTTCTCGTCATAATCGGACAACTCCCGGTATCGCTTATGCTTCGTAATGTCAAACTTGTCACTCAAAAACGGACGCACCCCTCTAAGCTGCAAAATACATTTATTTCCATCCATAACCGATAGTTCATCCCGGCTCATCAATTCCTTCCCTGTTTTTTGATAATTAAGCCCATAGGAACGGCTTTGTCCACGTGTGTCAGATGTGTTATAAAGGTCAATGGTTTCCTTTCCAAGTGTCTCTGATATTTCCTTTAAAGTTGTACTTTCCTTTCCTCCCAGAAACAGCATCGTGTCGCAATTCCCGCTGATTGTTTCGGCTGCATCCTTATAAATCGTCTTTAACTGGCTCTGGGACTGCAAGATAATGGAGGCAGAAATTTCTCTGCTTCGGATGGTTGCAATCAGCTTGTCAAATTTTGGAATCTGTCCGATGTTTGCAAATTCGTCTAAAAGCAAACGTACATGGTAAGGTAATCTTCCTCCATGTACATCATCTGCCCTGTCACATAACAGGTTAAAAAGCTGCGTGTACATAATCGCAACAATAAAATTGAAGGTATCATCCGTATCAGAGATAATGACAAACATTGCCGTCCTCTGGTCTCCAAGCATATCCAGTTCCATCTCATCATAAGAAGTCAGTTCCCGAAGTTCCGCAATATCAAATGGCGCAAGTCTCGCACCACAGGAAATCAGGATACTTTTTGCTGTCTTACCTGCCGCCAGTTTGTATTTTTTGTACTGTCGCACAGCAAAGTGTTCCGGGTTTTCTGCCTCCAATTCCTCAAACAGCTCGTCCACCGCATTTTTAAATTCCTCATCATCCTCTCTTGCCTCAGAAGCATTGATAAATTCAAGCAGTGTGGCAAAATTCTGTTCGTCCTCCGGTGCTTCATAATAGATGTACCCAATCAGGGCACAATACAGAAGCCTTTCGGCCTTTACCCAAAAATCTTCGGAAGATTTTTCTCCTTCGCCTTTGGTATTGGCAATGATGGTATTGACCAGCTTTAAGATGTCTTTTTCACTGCGGATATAGCGGAAGGGATTATAATGCATACTTTTTTTGAAATTTATGATATTCAACACTTTAATCCGGTATGGTTCATAAATAACCTTTCCCTGTTTATCCCTGACTGGCTTGCCGTTTTTCATCTTCGGTGTACCACGGCGGAGCATTTTCCCGCACTCCACCAGAATCGTCCCCTTCGGATCAGTTACAACATAGGAAACATTGGATGGCATCTGCATTAAATTCGGCTTTACATAGAACCTTGTTTTACCGGAACCGGAACCGCCGATAATGATTACATTTTTGTTTCTTGCATATTTAGGCTGTTTCGGGCGGCTGTTCATGGTAAGCCGTTCCGTCTGTGTCAAAAGGATATTATTTTCAAACACTGGATCAATAAAAGGTGCGATGTCTTTCTGGTTTCCCCATCGGGCAGAACCGTATTCCTCTCCCTGCCGGAATTTCTTTGCATTTTTCCCTTTCAGGTACACCATTGCCTTAATCACTACAGTGGTAATCATCCCAACTGCCATATCAAAGATATGGAGACTGAGAATTGGATTTGAGAACGCCATCTGGAAATTCAAAAACAGCACCCCCAGACGTTCTATTGCGGATTCCCCAACACAGAACCGATACAGCCATGCCAGCTTATCTGCCAGGTAAAAAACAATTACATAGGGAATATTCATCATAAGCAGACGTTTCTTATCCACCGCAGGCATCTGTCCGGCAATGTCCTGTCCTATTTTTTTCAAAACTGTCATAACTTCTGACTCCGGCTTCTTTTTATGCTTCCTGCTCAATGTTCCTGCCCCCGATTCTTCTGTTTCATCTTTTCCCTCTGCCTGTGCTTTGCCACACGTTCCATTGCCAAATACAGTTTCTTCCGGACAGATACTTTTTTGCTTTTCTTTAACTGCCATCCGGTATATTCCTTAAAAGCGGCAGTTATGGAATCCACTTCTTTCGCCTTAAAAAAGACATAATATTTCGGAGGTTCTGCCGACCTGTCTTTCTTCAGGCAGTAGTCTATATCATATTTTCTGGCATATTTTTCAAAAGACCGGATATTCCCATCTGTAACCTCAATATTAGAAAGCTCCTGATTGTGTGCTTTCAGTTTTTCCATGCTCTGTTTCCCATGATATACGGTTTCTTTTTTCTGCCCCTTTCCAGAAATTTTTTGCCGCTTTTGGGACTGTTCCATCTCCCTGAGCAGCTTCTGCAGCGATGCTTTTAAAATCTGTGCAGAAATTTTCCCTCCCCGTATACACAAAGACACCACCTTTTCATTTACTTCATCCTGCAAGACAATCACCTTCCTTCTCCCTGACTGCTTTCTTCTGTTTTATTTCCAGCAGAATCTTCTGCAGGCAGTACCCGATGCAAGGAGAATATCTTCCATAAGGGCATCCCTCACAGCACCAAGTCTCCTCTTTCTCTTCAAAAGGTTCCTCCGGCAAAAGCCGATAATAGCATTCTTCTTTGGAACATCCATTCTTCCGGCTATTCCAAAAATAACAGTAAGAGCAGTCCTTTGGCTTATCCTCTGCATATTTCTGATTATCCGCTTTCTTCTGCATCCTGTTTTGCTCTCCTGTCCAATTCTTCCAATCTCCTGTCCTCCTCTGCCCCTACACGAATACAGCAATATAGGCTAACTGCTATGACCACTGCAGCTCCGCCGATAATAATTCCAATCATCTCCATACACCTCTTTCGTCCATCAACAAAAAAACAGGGTGTTTCCAAAATGACCAGCACTTCGGAAACACCCAATATTTCTTTTTTATTTTTTCTTTTTTAACAGGAACAGTGAACCCCCTGTTCCGCACAATGCAAGACCAGCAAGAAGCAGCCACAGCCGTATATTGCTATCATCACCTGTTTTCGGTGTGTCTGTCGGCTTTGAAG
>NZ_JBCPGE010000031.1:53034-53453 GCF_040914025.1 Ruminococcus sp. RTP21484sp1_RTP21281st1_A8_RTP21281_210402 | reverse complement strand
ACGCATACCTGGGATGCCGGAGTTATAACGAAAGAGGCTACTATTTCAAGTACAGGAATTAAGACATATACCTGTACTGTGTGCAAGAGCAAACGCGAAGAAGAAATTCCGAAATTGGTTGTTTTACCGACGAATACGCCAGTGCCGACGGCGACACCGACGAATACACCGGTACCAACGGTAACGCCGACGAACACGCCAATACCAACGGCAACGCCGACGAACACGCCGGTGCCAACGGCAACGCCGACGAACACACCGGTACCAACGGTAACGCCGACGAATACGCCGGTGCCAACGGCAACGCCGACGAACACGCCAGTGCCGACGAACACGCCAGTGCCGACAAACACGCCAGTGCCAACGGCAACGCCGACAAACACGCCGGTACCGACAAACACGCCAGTGCCAACGGCAAT